>NZ_JAVRCE010000072.1:0-39556 GCF_034530915.1 Nostoc sp. DedQUE09 | reverse complement strand
TAAATTACCAAGTTTGCTTCTCCCCATTATATGCAGCTTCATTTTTAATTGGTATTAGCAGATAGCATGAGGTCTGCCCCTACCGCCAGAATGAAATAACCCTAATTTTTTTCATTCAGTTCAAGAGGCTTCTTGAACTGATTTTTTATTGGTTTTTCTAATTTGTATTAATAAAGTAAGCAATGAAAAAGAAAAAAGGTCGTAAATGTTTTATATATGTCATCAAATATAAAGCTATTGGTCTAAATAGATATAAAAGTTTTATTCTACAAACACTCGTACAGTTAATTTCATAATTAAAAAAACATATAACTAGATTATTTTTGTCATGTTTTTAATTGAAAAAACTTGAAATAAGAGATTAAATAAAATATTATGGTAATATGAGAAGACAATTAAAAGTCTAATCTTAACGAAACAACTTTAATTAGGAGAAAATTCAAAATGACTACAATCACAATTATAGACATAAATGAGCAGAGTTTTATGACCGAAGTCGATACTAACGACCTGAATGAAATTCATGGTGGTGGCCCAGTTAGAGATTGGCTCCATGAAAAAGTTGATCAGATATGTGACTTCTTGGGTTTGTAAGGTTTAAGAAAGCTATAATATCTGAACATTTACTAGCTAAATGACACTTTAAATCAAGCATATATCTGAATATTTATGAAAATAATTATTTAAATGTATGCTTGATTTTTAAATACATTGTCATATTCAAATATGACAGAGTAACAATTTACTAGAGTTTAGAGTAACTGCGGTTAGTCTAAACTCCAGAATTTAATTTCTGGATCAAAATCTAGGTTGTTTTGATGCCTTAATCTTAGTTTAGGATAACTTCAATTTGATTATTTTTTTGCTTCAGCCATGCAGAAAACAAATCTAAGATAATTTTAGAGCGCAGCTTTTTATCCAATTCTGCTTGAATAATTTCCTCCACTAAAATCAGGTGCGCCCCTTTAGAAGTAATAATGGGTTTAAGAAGCTGCGGCGGCTTTGCTGCAAAAACAGCAGCAGAAATCTCCGGCGTCAAATCTTGGCGACGCACTATCCCCCGATATCCCCCTTTTCGGCGTAACTCTGTATCCTGGATATATTTGTGAGCAATTTCATAGAAACTCATCTCATCTTCCCGAATGGCATAGAAAAGTTCCAGTGCCAAGTCTTCATCATCTAAGATAACCTCATACATCACTACGCTGGTATAATTCAATTGGTTTTCAAAAAAGTATGGTTCAACTTTATCGGCAAATAAATGAGCAGCTAACTTTCTAGAAATGACGGTGTTGTAGATAATTTCTTCAAATTCTTCTACAGATAGACCATGTTTTTCCAGCCATGCCCAGGTATCATTAGCACTATTGAGTTTGTTAACTAGCCGCAATTGGTCTGCTATTTTCTGAAGTTCCTCAGTCTCTACTTTGATGCTAGCCTCAGCTACGGCAGCTGCAATAATCTTACGGGTAATAATCTCTTCAATTATTTCAGGAATTTTGCTAGATAGCTTGACTTGCTCAAGAATGTCTTCATTGGTAATAGTGATAGTTAGTGACATAATGTTTTTCCTAAGTAGATAGACGACATTAAACATGAAATCACCGCCCCTTCCTAACCCTCTCCTACAAGGAAAAGGAAGAGGAAAAAATTTGTTAGATCAGAGAGGCTTTTTCTCCCTCTTATCTTGTAGGTAAATCAGCAAAGGGGTTAAATTTAGAAATGCATAGGTACCGCGAATCGCCTACAATTTCACCCCTCCCTGCTGCAACTGCTTAAATGGATCAAGCAGAAAATCGATAATCCGACGCTGGCGTACAATTACCTCTGCCGTTGCCGTATCCCCAGGATGCAAGGCAATACACTTATTAGCTGAGGGAATACAATTTTGTCTTAGGGCAATTTCCAAATCATAAGCTGCTACCTTTCCATTAGGTGTATCCACTTCTATGGTAGTAGGAGAAATTTCTAACAATTCTCCTTCTACTATTCCATAATCCTGAAACGGATAAGCATCAAATTTTAGCTTTACTGGCAATCCTCTTCGTAAAGAACCACTCTCAGTTGTTGCCATTTGCGCCCGAATTATTAAAGGCGAACCTTGGGGTGCAATCTCCGCAATCATTGCTCCTGGCTGCACTACAGACCCAGCCCTTTGTATCGGTAACTGAAACACTCTACCATTGACAGTAGCTCTTAACTCTCGTTGTCCTAACTGAAATTTTAACGAGACAATCTGACTCTTACTTTGAGCAATTTCTGCCTGAAGCGTAGTAATTTCTGTTTCTAAATTCTTCTGTTGTTCCTCGATTTTTAGCACAGCTAGCTTGCCGGAACGAGTTAAGGTCTGATAACTTCTTTCTTGTTCTTTTAGTCGCAACTGTGCCTGCTCAATATCTGCATTTGCTTGCCGAATAGTCCGCTCATAACTACTCTGTTGTTCTACCAAACGTAGTTTAGCTTGCTGAATATCTGACTGATTTTGTTCAAATAACTGTTGCTTGTCTTTAGCTATATCTTGCTTTTGCACAACATTGATTTCTGGAACAACTCCTGACTGCCAAAGACTCCGATAGCGTTCAACTTCCCGCTCGGTACTTGCTAAACTACTGTTTACTAACTTATTAGCTGTTTGACTATGCTCAAGAGTTTGCCGTGCTTGATTGACTTGAGCTAATTTTTCGTCTTTTTGTAAATTGTATGAATTCCTAAGAGCATTTATATTCTGTCGTACTTGGTCAATTTGAGCCTGTTTTTCTAACTGTTGAGATTGGTTCTGTTGCTGTTGAGTTGTCAAAGATACAACTAACTGGCTTTTAGATGAATTCAACTGAGAAAGTCGATTTAATTGTCCTTCTAATTTATCCTGTGCCTGTCGTAATTCTGCCTTAACTAATTCCGATTCCAACACCAATAAAGTCTGCCCAGCTTTAACTAAATTACCTTCCTTTACCCGAATTTCGGCAACAGTACCGGCCACAGCAGCATCCAGTCTAACCGTCTTTCCCTTTGGCTCAAGTCGCCCTCTTGCCGTACCTGTTTCATCCACTTTAGATAGCATTGCCCAAGGTAAAATGATCGACACAAACACCACCAAAAAATACAGCAATCCTCTTGTCCAAACTTGGGGCAAGCTATCAAGTAAATCTTTGGTTGCATAAGACCAATCATCAGTTAATATGGCTGGTGTTTGCTCTCTGAAAATTTCCTTGCCCTGTTCTACCTCATAGATTTGGGTTTTAACTCTTCCATTTAATGTGTTTGGCATGATTTTTCCTGATGTCAATTTTGGATTTTGGGAGTGGGGAGACAACGAAAGCTTCCTGCTTATCTTCTTTTTTCACCCCGCAACATCCATCTGCTGATGATTGAGATAAAAATAATGTCCCCGCTTGGCCATTAACTCTTGGTGAGTTCCACTCTCAATCAACACGCCGCGATCCAGCACTAAAATCAAATCTGCATTCCGCACTGTTGAAAGGCGATGGGCAATTACTAAGGTGGTTCTACCTTTGAGAATTGTGTTTAAATTCGTCTGAATAATCCTTTCTGACTCTGCATCTAGATGGGAAGTCGCTTCATCCAAAATCAACAGCTTGGGATTGCCTAATAACGCTTTAGCGATCGCAATTCTTTGTCGCTGTCCTCCAGACAACATCCCCCCTCCTTCACCAATTTGGGTTTCATAACCCATAGGCAACTTTTTAATAAACTCATCAGCACCCGCCAATCGTGCCGCCTCAATAATCTCTGCTAAAGTTGCCCCAGGATGTGCCAAGCTAATATTTTCCCGAATCGTTCCGCCAAACAAAAAGGTATCTTGATCAACTACCCCAACTTGTTCGCGTAGAGAACGCAACGAAATACTGGTGATATCATGCTCATCAATCAAGACTTTGCCATCTGTGGCAGGATATAACCCCAAAACCAGCTTAGAAATTGTAGTTTTACCCGAACCACTCCGTCCCACCAAGGCAACCATTTGCCCACTTTGTACTTCAAAACTGAGATTTTCCAAAACATTAATATCGCTTTCGGGGTGATAGCGAAATGTCACGTTTTCAAAGCGAATGTTACCTTGAATGGGCGGTAAAGATTGCCGTGCCTGATGCTGCAAATCCTCTTCTGGTTCTGCATCTAACACATCATTAATCCGTTCCACCGCAATCACCACCTCTTGCAATTGATTCCACAAAACTGTTAATCGTTGGAAGGGTCTAATAATATTTCCCAGCAGCATATTAAATGCTACCAATTGCCCAATGGTTAACTCGTTGTGAATCACTTGGTATGCCCCAAACCACAGCAAGATAGTAGTTACCACTGCTTCAATTGTGTTGCTGAATATTTGCAGGCGATTGCTGATAATTTGCCCAGAAAAGTTAGTTTTTACTTCTTTACTTAATAACTCTTCCCAATGCCAACGCACTGTCTGTTCTACTGCTGTGGATTTAACTGTTCGTACGCCAGAAAGTGCTTCAATCAAATAGCTGCTTTCATTAGCAACAGCATTAAATATTTCCCTAGAAATCCTTTGTAAAAAAGGTGTGGCAATCAATGCCAGCAGCAAAAAAGGCGGTATAATCACCAATACCAGCAACGCCATTTTCCAGCTGTACCAAAACATCAATCCTAAATAGATAAAGACAGTGACTAAATCCAGCAGGATGGACAACGCCTCACCGGAAAGGAAGCGTTGAATTTTACGGTTTTCCTGTACACGAGAGATAATATCCCCCACATAACGGGACTCAAAGTAACTCAAGGGTAGCCGCAGGGTATGGCGAATAAATCCTACAATCAGTGCTAGATCGAGCTTATTCGCCGTGTGGTCTAATAGATATTGCCGCAACCCTGTCATCGCCACACGGAATAAACTAAAAATCAGTAACCCTAACCCCACTGCCGTTAAGGTTAGTTCAGAACGCTGCACCACTACGCGGTCTAAAATTAGCTGGGTAAATAAGGGAGTAACAAGTCCAAAAATCTGGATAAATAAGGAAGCGACAAACACTTCCAGCATCACTAAAGAGTGAGGCTTCATTAATTCAAAGAATTGCCAAAAAGGAGTAGAAGTCTCTTTGGTATCCTTGAGCATGGCCGTCGGTTGCAGCAGCAATGTGTAACCAGTCCAGTTGGCTTTAAATTCGGCGTGGCTGAGGGTGCGTTGACCAATAGCGGGGTCGGCTACAATGACGTGTTTGGGCGTAATTTCGTAGACAACGATGTAATGCTTGCCCTCCCAGTGAGCGATCGCAGGCAATTTTTGCTTAGCTAATTGGTCAAGACTGGCTTTCACTGGTCGCGTGGAAAACCCAATACTTTCCGCCGCCGCCGATAACCCTCGCAGCGACGAGCCATTGCGGTCAACATTGGCGATATCGCGCAGGCGATTTACACTAAAGTTTTTCCCCCAATAGCGAGACACCATTACTAAACAAGCTGCACCACAATCCGATCCACTCTGTTGGGCAAAAAATGGATAGCGCCGAATCACACGCTGTAATAAATGCCCTACTTGCTGCGTGGAGTTGGGGAAATAGGCTTTGCTAATCTTTTTCTCGCGCGGCTTTATTGCTGGCGTTGACAAAATCGTTGTTTCATGAATCTGTTTGGAGCCAGATGGGAGTACTGGGGTATTATCCGAGTCCATCTGTTGGGGATTACGAGATAGCGCCTTAGCCCACAAATGCTTCCGAATTTGGGGATATTTAGCCATCAATGGCCATAGCACTTCACCCGGAACAAAGCATAGTTGTAAGTTGACTGAAGCTCTAGCAGCGTAGGCTTTAAAGTCTCCCTCCTTAAACAAGGTAAATTCCCCAAATGAGTCACCTGCCTCTAAAGTGGCGATTAACTCATCGGCGCTATCTAGCAACCTGACCTTACCAGCGATCGCAATATAGATTCCTGGTTGGACATCAGTGCCTTGCCAGAATTTGCCAACTTTCGGGTTGATAAATTTAACTTGTTGAAGATAGTGTTGAAATTCCTCTGTCGAAAGAGAATGCCCCAGAATTTTGTTGAACTGTTGTAGAGTTACTAACTGAGCAGATATATCTTGCGCCATGAATGTCTACATCTTTTCCTAATTTTGCAAAGTTAATAGGTAAAAATTCGGAATTATCAGGAATAACTGCCGATTTCAGGTCACTAATCAAAATTTTGGAACCTTGAGTTTGTTCAGTGCTGTTTTGTTGAGAATTGCTAGGTTTTGGTACTGTGGATAATCCCATCTGTTTGAGCAGTCGCTTGATATGGCGATCGCTCACCTCAATCCCAAATTCTTTTGCTAGATGTTTCCCTAACCAGTTTGTTGTCCACCGACGAAAAGAATAGCCATGATCGCGGGGACTACTTTTAATCAGTTCTTTCAAACGTTCTAAATACTCGTCATTGACTGCCTTCGGGCGACCAATGGGGCAATCTTGCCATTGGTGCGCCATCCCTGTCCGGGCTATGTGCATCCAATGCCTTGCTGTTGCTGGACAACACCCCAAAATTTGACAAATTTCTGTTTGGGATTTTCCCTCATCTGCCAACAACATGATTTCAATACGTTGTCGGTAAGATTCAGGTAAAATTTCTTCCAAACTTCCTAACAGTAATTTCCGCTGAAATGATGTTAAATACTTACTGTTAGTTAGATTTATGTATCTTGTTTCAATTTTCGTTTGACAGTCAGACATACACGTATAGTTAACTAGATTTGTGGACACACAAATGTCTTATGAACGATGCATAATTTGGCAATATCTCTATAAGTAGAGATATTGCTAAAGCTAATTTTTTCTTGCAGATGTAATACTTATTACGATTTGTTTTTTATTTTATGCAAAAAATAAATTAGTTAAGTAATATGTTTGTTTTTTAAATCTTCCTTTTGTAACAATAGATTAAGCTACAAACTCAATTTATAAATTACGAAAATAGTCACTAAATTTTAGTAACCTTTTTGTAAAGATAAATTTCTGGCGAGCAGAGAAAAAATATTTATAACAGAGTCGCCATTATCACAGATGAAAATTCGTTTGGGAGAGCACATGCGTAAGGGCACAATATATTTGTGCCCCAAGAGTGAACTGTATTCTTCAGATATGAAAATTACTGTAACCGCTTAAACTTTTAGTAAAGGAAGGGTGACGGTAAAGGTTGTACCGACTCCAACTTGACTATTGACTACAATCTCGCCTCCATGTGCATCAACACACTTTTTGGCGATCGCTAGCCCCAAGCCTGTACCAGGTATGTTTCCCACATTGTCTGCACGTCGGAAAGGCTGAAACAGTCGTTTTTGGTTTTCTTGAGGAATGCCAATTCCCCAGTCTTGAACTCTGAAAATTACCGCTTTTTCCTGACCAATTAGTTCAAAGCGTACTATGCCGCCTGGTAGTGAATACTTAATAGCATTACTAAGTAAATTGCCCAAAATGTGCCGCAGTAAGCTTTCATCCCATAAAGCGTCATCTAATTGCCCAAAACTGGCGAATACCAAAGTCAGCTGCTTATCATTTGCAATCAATCGAACTTCATCGACCATTTGGCGGCAAAAAGCTTCTAAATCTAAGCAGATGACTTCAAAACCCATGTTACCAGAATCAGCTTTACCGATGAATGTAACTTCATCCAATAGCTTTGCCATGTTTTTAATTGCCGACCGAATCATTTTCAAATGATTCTGTTTTTTCTCTTTGGTTAATCTTTCATCCTGATTTTGTAGCAATCCAGCAGCCAAAAGAATAGTATTTAGCGGATTGCGGATGTCATGGGAGAGCATTGAGACAAATTCAGATTTGAACTGGTTGAGTTCATTGGCTTTTACTAGTTCCGCAGTTCGTTCTTCAACCCTAGTTTGTAAAGTTTCATTGACCGTGCGTAATGATTCTAAAACCTGCTTGCGCTCGATCGCATAACGCAAAGAGCGAACCAACACATCTACATTTACCTGGCGCTTGACTAGATAATCTTGTGCCCCCTGACGCACTGCTTCAATTGCTAGTTCTTCGTCATTTGTATTGGTTAAGACAACAATCGGTGTACTTGGCGCTTGATCGATTAGAGGAGGTAGAGATGACAATCCTTGACTGTCAGGTAGAGTTAAATCTAATAAAATAACATCATAATTACATTGACTTAATTCCTGAAGTGCTTCCCCCAATCGCATCACATGAACCAGAGTAAACTCTTGCGATTGCGCTTGTGTTAGAAACTCTTGTAACAACCTAGCAGAAGCTAGGTTATCCTCAATTAACAAGATTTTTACTGAGTAGCTCACAACCATAATCTTCGGGTTTCACCCCCTATTGCTCCTCTATCTTGATAGTGCTGAGTGCTGAGTGCTGAGTTAGGAGTTAGGAGTTAGGAGTTAGGAGTTAGGAGTTATTATTCTCCCCGTGCCCCTTGCCTCACTCTGATGGTAGTGTCACAGTACCTAGCCAAAAATCTTCAATACTCTTGACGATTTGAAATAATTGGTTGAGGTTGCGGGATTTAGTGATATAGCAATTTACGTGCAAATTGTAGCTGTGAAAAATGTCATCCTCATTTTTAGAGGTTGTTAGCACAACAACTGGAATACGTTTTAGTACTGGGTCGGCTTTTATTTCCGCCAGCACTTCTCGACCGTCTTTTTTAGGCAAGTTCAAATCTAGCAAAATGAGGTCAGGGCGTGCTGCATCAGCATATTCACCTTCTTGGCGTAAATAAGCCATAGCATCTATGCCATCCCTGACCGTTACCACTTGGTAGGGCACTGAACTATTTTTCAATGCCTCTTGGATTAAGCGAATATCAGCTTTATTGTCCTCTACCAAAAAGATGGTTTTGTGTTTTTCTTCCGTTTCTACGCTCAAGTTCGCGTCCTCCAACTGGAATCGTAAAGTAGAAGGTTGCGCCTTCACCTAGTTCTGACTCTACCCAGATCCGCCCCCGGTGACATTCGACAATCTTCTTACATATGGCTAAACCCATACCTGTACCAGTATATTCATCCCGCGTATGTAAGCGCTGAAAAATGACGAAAATGCGCTCGCTAAATTTTTGGTCAAAGCCAATACCATTATCTCGAACTGAGAACAGCCATGCATCTTCTATTCTTTCTGCTCCCACATGAATTTGTGGCGGCTCGTCACTATGGAACTTAATGGCGTTACCGATGAGGTTCTGGAATAGCTGCATCATTTGGGTGCTGTCAGCTATTACAGTTGGTAAGGGATCGTGGGTGATAGTAGCCCCAGTTTCATTAATACGTTGACGTAAATTTCCCAAACCGCGATTTAAGGCTTTCTCTACCTCGGTCATTTGAAATGCGATCGCCTGCATATCCACTTTTGAGTATGCCAGCACGTCATCAATTAACGTCTGCATCAGGCTAACTCCCTGTACAGCGTAGCTGATAAACTCCTGAGCATCTTCGTCAAGTTCTTCGCTATAGCGCATTTCCAGCAGCTGCACGTAATTCACAACTTGATTGAGTGGTTCTTGCAAGTCATGGGAGGCGACGTAGGCAAACTTTTTCAGTTCGGCGTTAGAACGTTCTAAATCTTGCGCTAACTGGGCTAGTTCATCGGCTTGACGCAACACAATATTGACAATTGCTTTCCGCAGTTCTAAAGCTGCTTTAACTTCTACATCTTTCCAAGGTAAAGATGTTAAGCGAACCGTTTCTTTCCACAATTCAAATGATTTGCGGGGACACAGACGAACATTTCCTTCTGACTGGTTAACTTCAAAAGCCTTATTAGGATCACCACCCCAATTTACAGTTTGAATTACTTCCGGTCGGAACCACAAAACATAATTTCGCTTGGCGATGGGAATCGCTAACAAACCACTGGCGACATTTTTAAAACTTTCGGCATCTGGATAAATCTGCGGTAAAGAATCTGTAGAGAAAACTTCTTCTTCAACATTATTCTTCAGCCATTGGACTAAAAAATTCAGGTCTTCTTCTCTAGGGGTTTCACCAACTACTGTGCAATTTCCCCCAAAACAAACGGCTGCACCTTGAGCGCTGGCCAAATCTAAAAGATGCTGTGGGTTTTTAACTAAACCATCAATGAAGTTTTCTTCTTGAGACATGTATTCAATCAAGACTGATTGAAGATGTGTCAGATTTATCCGGTGATAGTAATCTTCTGTCTCTTCTCTTGCTGAGATTTCTGCAAATATTACTCGCCCCAAGAATTCGCAAGCTTTACGTAATTCGTAGGAAACATATTTCGGGGATTGATGATGACAAGCAATTAGTCCCCAAAGTTTTTGGTCTTTAATTAAAGAGATGGTAAGCGAAGCACCAACACCCATATTATGCAAGTACTCCGTGTGACAGGAAGCAGCACTTCTGAGAATAGAGTTGGTTAAATTAATCGGGCGATCGCTAATGGGATTATTTACAGGAAGAAGCTTGACTGGCTGAGAATAAGCATCTGGGATGATTCTGATCGAATTGGCAGCAAATAATTTTCTCGCTGGTTTGGGAATATCTGATTCTGGATAATGCAGCCCTAAGTATGGTTCTAGGCTTTCTAGTTTTTCTTCAGCGACAACGGAACCATGCCCATCATCATCGAATTTATATAGCATTACCCTGTCAAATTCCGTTATTTTCCGAACTTCTTGAACGATAACTTGACAAAAGTCACGGAGATTTGCTGTTTTTTCTAATTGATTAATAGATGCTCTAGCTAGATGATAAAAGCTTAAAAATGGAATATTTTCTTGAGTAAGAGCAGGTTCTAACTCCAGAATTAAAAATCCTTCTGTATTGCGGTGAAATATTGCATCAAATACTATGTAATCATCACCTTTTTTTCGCACCCAGACTTTGGTAGGATTGATGAAATCAAGATTTTCGCCAGATAGTCCTGTTTTAATTCTCTCTATTTGGAATGGGTCGAGTAAATCTTCTAGTTTTTTGTGTAACATATTTTCGGGAGCAATTCCGAAAATTTTTAATGTATTAGTGCTAACTTGTAATATTTTTAGCTCAGGCTCCTCTAAAACTAACAGGACACCATGAGGCTGAATTTGGCTAGAAATATGAATCGGTGCCTCTTTCAAGCTAATTAAATTAATACCTGGCAATTGTAAGTTCATTTCCATGACGATCCTCCTGTGTTGTCCGGGAGCATCAAAACTAGAGTATCTATAATAATGCAGAATGATGAATGTCAAAAATTTTATAATTTACATTCATCATTTTTACTTAGTATCTAATTTCCCATGCCCTGGTGTTGCGTTTTGCAGCCTTAGTTGCATTTGCTTGCACTTTGAAAAGTCTAACAGTCGCTAAAGTTACATAGCGATAAGAAATGTAAAAAACATGTGATTAAACAATTCTATATATGTGTAGCTATGTTAAGAACAGAATTCAGGAGCCAGGTAGTCGCCGAGCCTGTCCTGAGCGCAGTCGTTGGTGCAGCCTCTCTACCAGAGGGGGCCCCACCTTCCCCTTTACCCCGACAAATGCCAAGAAGTCTAATCAAATCCAAGAGTTGAACCACATTCGCAGCTTGTAACCGTCAGGGGAGAGGGGTAAACCTAAATAAATGGGCATCCAGAAAATAAAAGCAGCCAGAATGATAAAAGTAATGGTGACACCTAGCGCCCGGAGTTGTTGATAATAGCTGCAAAGACAGCGATCGACAAACCAAGCGATCGCTAAAAATACAAATACGACTGCACATATATAGTGGTAGATAAAAACGCACCTTGTCACTTTCACCCAAGGTAATAAGTTAGCAGCATAATTTATGACTAAATACAAAGCAATCCAAGTATCAACACTAAGAGTTGCAGGCATAGAAAAACGCTTTTCTTTCACCCAAAGAATTACAGGTTGTGATATCAGCATTCCTACTAAAAACAACATGGCGGCGACACCAAACCACCACAAAAATGGATTGCCCATTGCATGGACATCATAAATAACTTGTCCAGCACCCGCAGGCAAAGGCGGGCCCATTACAGGTAAGGGTTCGGTGATACTTCCAGCCGTTTGATAATAATATGCCATTGGCCGAGTCATCAAAGGCCATTTATACCAAGCAGCACAGTAAGGATGTACGTTAGGACTATTGCCACCTAGCTGTAAATGAAACTTCAAAATTTGCTGATGTACTGCAATAAATCCATAAGTTTTATCTAGTTGAAGGTGAGGAATCCAGATGATGCTGTAGATAAAAGCTGGGATGATTCCTAGATAAAACAGTATGTGAAAAATATTTAGCTGAGTTAAATTTTGTAGTGGTGTCTGAGATGAGGGGGATAAGGGGGATGAGGGAGAATAAGTACTAACCCCTGACTCCTGCCTCCTAACTTCTAACTCTTGACTCCTGCCTCCTGACTCTTGTCTGCTGCCTCCTGCCTCCTTCAATGAAGAAGGTGCAAAAAAGAGTTTGGAGTTAAGAGAAGAATGTATCAAATGAATTACCCAAGCTGCTATCCAAATGAGATAAGCACCTGACAGGAACCATAAACCATTCCACTTAGTACCGACTGAGGCGCCAAAACCAATGCCAGCAAAAATTAACCAAAAAGAACGTCGCCGATTTTGGTTATCTAATGCCAATAAGAAAAACCAGTGCCCTAATAAACCAAAAATGACAATATAAATATTACTTAAAGCATACCGAGACTCAACTAGAAAAATACCATCACAAGCTGTGAATAATCCTGCAAGTATTGCAAAGATACGACGATAACTTAACTGATAAGCGATCGCAGCCACAACTACAGGAATAAAAGAGCCAGTAAGGGCATTGAACCAACGATAAGTCCAAGGCGATCGCAAAGAACCTGTCAGTCCATTTACTGAATCGTGCCAAAAAGGAATGTGGCTGCCAATCCAAATGCCGATGCCAATCATATATTGACTCAGCGGCGGATGAGCATTAAAAAATGGTGTATGCGTGAGATAGTTATTACCGAATTTGGCAAAGTAAACTTCATCAAATACCAGAGTGTTGAATCGCCCCAGTCCCCAAAACCTCAAGGCGAGTGAGAAAAGAAATACACTCGCCATCCCAATTCGGAACCACTTTTTAGTCATTTGTCATTTGTCATTTGTCATTGGGCATTGATCAATAACCAATAAATAGTTCTTCTTCCCCTTGTCTCCCCCTGCTCCCTACTCCCCCTGGTCCCTACTCCCCCTCCACTCTTCAGGTGCATCTAATTGAAACAGGAGTAGTTCAATATTGTAATACTTGTTTGTTTGCCCTATTGGTTTCATACCCAATCGTTCTGTTACACGGATTGAAGCATGATTTTCTGGCTTCACTACGGCATAAATCAGTGGCAAGTTTAGGACACTAAATCCGTAGTTGAGCATAGCTCGTCCTGCTTCTGTTGCATACCCTTTACCCCAAGAAGCTCGCCGCAATTCCCAGCCTACCTCATAATCTTGAGTGGGTAAACCATCTTTGTCGGGCAATTGTTTAAGAAGGATAGTTCCCACAATTGTTGTACTTTCCTTTTCAACAATTGCCCAAGCTCCAGTACCATTGTTGCGTTGGTGCATTCGCTCGATACCTTCAATCAAGCGCTGACGCTGTGACTCAACACTTGCGGGGCGAGAAGATTTACCAAGAAAGTGCGTAACTTCAGGATCACTGTAAATTGCAAACGCTTGTTCGGCATCGCTTTCGGATATCCAACTGCGAATGAGCAAGCGTTCAGTTTCCAAAAGATTTGTCATCTTGCTTTTGGCTAAAATAAATTGCCATTCTGCAAAATACTAAGATACTTATGGTTGACCAGTCAAAAGTTTTGTAGACAATTACACAAACAAAATATAGCGATCGCTATGCTATGGGCAATTATTCAGAAGTTTAATTACCCTTAGTTATGCGATGCCTGCGGCGGTAAACTACGCAAATTCTGAATTTTTCCGCGATGAGCAACTTTTCGGCTGCCAAATCCGCGTGAAGATCCTTATTTTCCCCACTTTAGATGAAAGGGATCGTCTGTAACAGTCCAGCTATCTTTAAATTAGGGCATTCTTCAAGTTTTCGTGGTAACGGTTTCTAACTGGCATAAATTACTCGAATTACGAATTACTACTCTCGACTTTTGCCACTTCCAGCATTGTCTTTAAAACCGAATCAGGATTCAGACTAATCGAGTCAATTCCTTGTTCAACCAAAAACTGGGCAAATTCTGGATAGTCGCTAGGTGCTTGTCCACAAATGCCGATTTTGCGATCGCATTTTTTCGCTGTTTCTATGACCATTTTTACCATTTGCTTGACAGCTAGACTGCGTTCATCAAACAATCTGGCAACCAACGCCGAATCCCTGTCTATCCCTAGTGTTAATTGAGTTAAATCATTAGAACCAATGGAGAAGCCATCAAATACCTCAGCAAATTCCTCAGCCAGAATCACATTACTGGGCAACTCACACATCACATAAACCTGCAAGCCGTTAACACCTTGCTTTAAACCATTTTTTGCCATCTCTGCTAAAACCAAACGCCCCTCGTCAGGAGTGCGGCAAAAGGGAATCATGGGGATGACATTTGTCAAACCCATTTCTTCCCGTACCCTTTTGAGGGCATGACATTCTAAGGCAAAAGCTTCTCTGTAGCCTTCATCGTAGTAACGCGCTGCCCCTCGCCAACCTAACATTGGGTTTTCTTCATGGGGTTCAAACTGTCGTCCACCTAATAAATTGGCATATTCATTACTTTTGAAATCTGAGGTTCGGACTATCACTGATTTGGGATAAAATGCTGCGGCAATTCTACCAATGCCTTGAGCTAATTTATCTACAAAATATTGGGGTTTATCGTTATAAAGTGCGGTAATATCAGCAATTTTAGCTTTAGCAAATTCATCTTTTAACGAATCATAGTGAATCAAGGCCATTGGATGAATTTGAATTTGGTTAGCAATGATAAATTCTGTCCGCGCTAAACCTACGCCATCGTTGGGAATTGCCGATAAACTTAATGCTTCTTGGGGATTACCCACATTCATTAAAATTTTAGTGCGGGTGCGGGGTAAGTTTTCTAAAGGAACTTCTTTAACTTCAAAAGGTAATAAGCCTGGATAAACTTTTCCTTCTTCACCTTCAGCACAAGAAATTGTTACCTCTTGACCAGGTTTCAAGATGTCTGTAGCATTGCCGCATCCCACGATCGCAGGCACACCCAATTCTCGCGCAATTATTGCTGCATGACACGTGCGACCTCCAGAATTGGTGACAATTGCACTAGCACGTTTCATAATTGGTTCCCAATCGGGATCGGTTCTCTCTGTCACCAAAACTTCCCCGACTTGGAACTGTTCTAGTTTCTGAACATCCAAAATTAGGCGTGCTTTTCCCTGACTAATTGCTTCCCCAATTGCACTTCCCGTAACCAGGGGAATTAAGGATTGGAAAGATTTTTCCCCATTCCCGATTCCTGATTCCTTATTCCCCAATACCAACCGATAACTCCGCAACACATTTCCCGTCTTCTGTGACTGGACGGTTTCGGGGCGCGCTTGCACAATAAAAAGTTGGTTCGTAATCCCATCTTTTGCCCACTCGATATCCATTGGAGTGAAAATGCCGTGGACTTGAGAATAATGGTCTTCAATTAAACATGCCCAACTTGCTAGTTGTAAAATCTCTTCATCACTCAGAGCGAATTTACCTCTTTCGCTGGGTGAAACCGAAACATTTTTCGTAAATTTAGAGCCGTCATCATAAATCATTTTCAGTTCTTTGCTGCCCAATTTTTTGTCGATAATTGGACGGAAACCAGCTTTTAAAGTTGGTTTAAAAACATAATATTCATCGGGATTGACAGACCCCTGGACAACATTTTCACCTAAACCGTAGGCGGCTGTAATTAGTGCCGCATCCTTAAAACCTGTTTCTGTATCAATTGAGAACATTACCCCAGAGGTTGCTAAGTCAGAGCGCACCATTTTTTGCACGCCCACAGCCAGAGCAATGCTAAAGTGGTCAAATCCCTTGGTGTGGCGATAAGAAATAGCGCGATCGGTAAATAGAGAAGCAAAGCATTTATGACAAGCTGCTAAAACTCCTTCGACACCGACAACGTTGAGGTAAGTTTCCTGTTGTCCAGCAAAACTAGCATCGGGAAGGTCTTCAGCAGTGGCGCTGGAACGGACTGCCACATCTGTGTCTGCATGGTATCGTTCGCAGAGACTATGGTATGCTGTGGCGATCGCCTCGCGCAATTCTACAGGAAATGGTGTGTGGATTAAGAGCGATCGCGCTTTTTTGCCGCGTTCTCGTAAATTTTTGACATCTTCAACATCCAAGTCAGCAAAGAGTTTGCGTAGCTTTGCTTCTAACCCCGCTGATTGAATGAAATGACGATAAGCGTAAGCAGTAGTGGCGAATCCTGTAGGAACGTTAATGCCTTTGGGTGTTAGCTGTTGAATCATTTCCCCTAGTGAGGCATTTTTACCACCAACTACTGGGATATCAGCAATCCCAATTTCATCAAACCACAAGATGAGCGATCGCTCTTGGGCAGATAGAGACAAAGTGCTTTTAGATACTGTAGCCATAAATATTACCTTTTAATTTTATACTCAATTTGTAAGTGCATAACTGCTACTATATTTATTTTTCCCATATTCAACTTTAGATTTTTGGTTCTGTCGCGTAGATTGATATTTGGCGATGAAATCCAAAACTAGAAGCAATAAAAATTAACAATTATTCAGTTTAATAACTCGATCAAAATACCGGAAGTAATAAATGATGGCGCAGCTAGAAAGACTCCTGAAAATGGCGGAAGATGAACTAACTGAATACAGTACTGATGCCCGCAAAATAGAAAAACTACGCCGTAAAATAGGTTTAACAGTATCGGTAACAGAACAGCAGCAAGTAAAAGGAGCATTACTTGCTCAGATGAAATCTAATATAATTACCCAAGTTGTGGAAGAACAAAGACAAGCAGTAGCTTTACCATTTTGGGGAATTGCTGGATTGGGTTTGTTACTAGGAATTTCTTTAAATCAACCCATAGGCTTGTTAGCATCTGTAGTTGGAACTGTATTAGCTTATAGAGTTCAGAAATGGGGTTGGAAATTGCAGGCAAATCGTTTATTGTTACAAACATTAGAAGATATTGAAACGCGTATTGTCCAACCCAAGAAGTAATAAGAAAGATGTATTTTATAGGTAAATTACTTATTTTTTTGTATCAAGTACTACTTAATTATTGATTAGTCATTTAATTTACATCTCGTAAGCACTTAACAATTCCTTTGGGATCACCATAGCAAAAAAATTTAGATATTGGATTTAAGATTAGGTATTTATTAAGAAAAACAGCAAGCAGAAGGCAGTCTTCCCTAAACTCGAACTGCCCTCCGTCTTCGTTCAATATCCTAGTTTGCAGGTAATAAATGCTACATTACCTTTTGGCAGCAGATATTACACATCTTGCAAAGTTATTTTTGCAAAATGTTGGGAAAGGTTAAAGGGGAAGGGAAAGTTCCATACCTTTGCCCCTTCCCCCACTACTGCAAGAAGTCTATTGAATATAGCTACGGGTTGTCTCAACCTGAAAGTCCAGGTTAGAGAGTTCACTTGCAATAGCTGTCGCTTCGTATAATCGTATTTGTTACACGATCTCAAAGATCGTCAGCAAAAATTTTAGTCATGTAATATTGGTTTTTTTTCTCTAATCAACTAACCAGATCGGCGATCGCTTCTGAAGCAGGAACTACAACTTCAGGCTGATAGCGGATGCCAGCTTGCTTGAAGCGATGTAAAGCTTCACCCAAGCGATCGCAGTCTGCAATCAAACTGATCCTGACATAACCCTCACCTGCAACGCCAAAGGCATTACCGGGAGTAACCACAACGCCTGTTTGTTGCAACACGTTCAGGGCAAAATCTGTGGAACCAACGCCAACGGGACACTTCACCCAAAGATACATCGTCGCCTTGGTTTTGGGGATATCCCAACCCAACTCTCCTAACCCTTGAATCAGGAAATCGCGGCGGGTACGGTAGCGTTGTTGTACCTCGTGCAAATACACATCTGGCAGTTGCAAAGCTGTTTCGGCTGCTGTTTGTAGTGCGGCAAAAATGCCGTAATCCAAGTTAGTTTTCAGCGTCCGCAAACCTTGAATTACATGGCGGTTGCCCACGACAAACCCGACGCGCCAACCAGCCATATTATAGGTTTTAGATAAGGTGTGAAACTCCACACCAATATCTTTCGCACCGGGAATTTCTAACAAGCTAGTGGGTTGATAACCATCAAAAGCTAACTCGGCATAACACAAATCATGCACCAGCAAAATTTCATATTTGCGGGCGAAGGCGACGATTTCTTCAAAAAATTCGCGGGGGGCGGTGGCGGCGGTGGGATTGCTGGGATAGTTGAAGTAGAGAATTTTCGCCTGTCTTGCAACTTCTTCAGGAATGGCAGCTAAATCAATTAACCAGTCATTGTCAGGTTTAAGAATCAAACTATGGATTTTCCCACCAGCGATCGCCGGGCCGCGAAAATGTGCCGGATAAGCTGGGGAAGGAACCAGAACTAAATCACCAGGATTAATGTAGGCGATCGCTAAATGAGTTAATCCTTCTTTAGAACCCAGCAATGGCAAGGCTTCGCTATCAGGATCGAGAACCACATCATAACGGCGACGATACCAGTTAGTAATGGCACGGCGGAAACTAGCTGTGCCCTCAAAGGGTGGATAACCGTGATTGCTAGAATCTTTTAAAGCAGCGATCGCTGCTTCTACTACTGGTGCTGGCGTTGCACCATCGGGGTTTCCCATACCCAAGTCAATTAAATCTAACCCTTGTTCCCGTGCTTTAGCTTTCAGTTCATCTAAACGGGCAAATACATAAGGTGGTAGTTTTTGTATGCGTTCTGCTGGGACAATCCAATTTAAACTCATAAAACCTCGTCACTCATTCCCTTGGGCGAAACTCGATTTGTAGTATCTCTACTATCTATAGGTGCAGTGGTAGAAACCATTGCCGCCATCAACTGTTCTGGCGCGACTTTAAACGGTAGTCGATGGATGTCAGAATTAGGAACTAGAGCCATTTCGGCGGCTGTTTGCAATTCACCTAATGTAATATTGCCCAATCCCAAATCACTTAATTTCTGGGGTAGTCCAATTTCTGTGTAGAACTTTAACAACTGTTGTCGTGCCGATGCTGCTAGTTGATTGCCTTGTAGCATTTCTTCTAAACGCAGTTGCACCAAAATCCCAAAAGCAACTTTTTCGCCATGAATACTGCCATGTCCTGAAATATGAGTTAAACCGTTATGCACGGCATGGGCGGCAACTGTGCGACACTGCGCCCCTCCAAGTCCTCCAACTACTCCAGCGAGTAAAACAGTGGCATCTACCACTTCTCGCCAAACCTCACTACCTGGTTCTTCGAGGGCGGCGGCTGACTTTTGCAACAAGATATCTCGTAAAACTCGTGCTTGTTGCACCGCAGCAATAATTAAAGTGTCTTGCAGGTGTCCACTGCTAACCGAGGCTTCATACCATTTAGCGATCGCATCACCAATTCCAGCTACTAAGGTACGTTGTGGTGCAGTTTTAATCAAATCATAATCGAGTATCAATAAATCGGGACAACGAGATAGCCCCACGTCGTAGAGAAAAGCCCCATCTTCCGAATAAACATTTGACAAGGCACTCCAAGCTGCACAAGTAGCTCCGGAAGTCGGAATTGTCACTACTGGTAAATGTAATTGCTGTGCAACTAATTTCGCTGTATCTAGGGCTTTGCCGCCACCAACACCGATAATGACATCAGCTTTATGTTCTTTTGCCTTTTTCTGTAAAGATTTTAGGCTAGCTTCGCAGCAATCTGCACCATAAGAAGCTTGGACAGTATGTAACTGCTGCGCTTCTAAAACTGGTTGCAAATTTTGTTGGCTGATAGCGAGAGTAAACTTACCTGCCACAATTAAGGGACGACTTCCCAAACAGGCGATCTCTGCTGCGGCTGTTTGCAACACCCCAGAATCGCGGATTACTTTTGCGGGGGAAACTGTGAGCGTAAATAATGAACTAGAGGTTTGAGTAGACAAAGAAGGTTGAGTAGAAAAATTATTGGGCATATAATCTCGTTTACCAAAACCTTGATACTTCTTAATATAAATAGACTAGCGATCGAGGATACTTGTTGCCAAGCTGGTTTTTGGATAGCTCCAACCTTCCGCCCAGATCATCTGGATTTGAGCCAAGCAATTCAATAGACAAGTCCTGTTGCCGATCGATTGAGTAGTTTGACGACATTGCTTGAATCTATAAATACCCATTGGCCTGAAATTCCGAACTATCAAAGTTTTGAATAACCGTATAATTAATTAACATTACCATTGTCAGATTCTCAAGAAAAGCAATCGAGAATTGATAATGTGTAAGTGTTTGTGCTATTTGATGCAATTTTTAGCTACAGATATATATGTAAAGGTATGCAAATATATGTCTCTATAACCCCTTGATTTGCTGCAAAGAATTTTGAAAATGGCAACAGGGGCAATTAGGACAACAACTGACAAATTACAACTCTCAGTACCCATTACCCCACGCTGATTAACTTTTTCCCACAGTAGAACCACTAAAGTGTGAATATCTTAATCTAAAAATAACCATTAATGTATCAGTAAATACAAAATAATTTTTGTCATCCTGATAACAGGTAAATTACTTTGTTTTCTGGGATTGGGCATTGGGCATTGGGCATTGGGAAGAGGCAGAGGGGAAAGACTTACTGCAACTTCTCCCCTGCTCCCCTGCCCCTCTGCTCCCTTGCTCCCTTGCCTTTTATGCAGTAGGTTTTGGCAATTTGGCGAAATTGTCTGTGTAAATTTTGACTGTGACTGGGGAATTTTGATGAGAAACGAGCGATCGCTTCACCTCACCCAAGTAAACTGGGACAGAAATCCCTGTTTCCGGGTGGATAATGGTACGGGCGCGAACTGTCAAATTTTCGTCTTCCTGTGTACCTGAACGACCATAAGAAAAAAGATTGCTAGCTGCTTGACGTAAAGTTGCTTCTAATTGTGTGGGTGTAATTTGGGGTGATGTGGCAATCACCGCTTGTGTTGAGCCATTGTCATAAACTAGAGTGTACCGAGCTGCTCCAGGAATTACAGTCCGACTCAAAGGAACTATTGAGAGTCCAAATAAACCAGCAGTCACCACCAGCATAAAGCCAGTCGTACCTACCAAGCGAAAGCGGATGCCCCATTTGAGAATAAAAGCCAAAAATGTCAAGGCAGCAAATGCCAATGTAGCTATACCTGACCATTGGGTGTACTGAAAAAAGTTAGCTGTTGTGAGCATAAGGTTGGTTATGGAGGCGTCTTTTTTTCGTTACCGACACACCCATTTTACCGAGAGCTTACACCGATTACCTGTGAGGTTGCATAGCATAGAACAACTTGCTCAAGGCGCTTGTATCACCAAGCCTAATTTTGTGCAGTTTCACAAAGAATTGGTACTACACCATAAAGTTTATCGGTCATAATAAAGTTTCAACTTGTGTTTAGCCTAAGTTTAGCGGTGAATGGAGCCAACCTCAGAACAATTGAAACAGTTATACAGAGTCTTGACTTGGCTAACAAGAATGTATCTCCCGGTTTACCTAGTTAGCTTAGATGAGCGAACAGATAACATCGTAGTAATCGCAGGTGAAGAGACAGTTTTAGTAATTAATCCACAAGGAGAGGTTGATTATGAATAAGCCTAACTTTAGAGAAATGACACGCAAGCAATTGCGAGATTATATTTTGCAAAATCGTGGCGATACAGAAGCAATCCACGCCTTAGCATTACATATTCAGTCTAATGGCAAACGTCTTAATTCAGTAGATGAGCTACAACAAATCATCCAAAAAAAGCGTAGCCAAGGCTTAGAACCATAGTAAAAAAACGTGTCGTCAATACGTTAGAGGGTAATACGATAAATTTTTCAGATATTGCGTGAAATTCAATATTTTTAAAATAGTGTTTAACTGAATAAAAATAATAAATATACAAAAGGGCATCTACAAGAGATGCCCGTCATGCAGGAAAACCCCAAAGGGATGTCCCTACACCTTCCCAACAATCAGCAACAGTGACTAATTAGATATTAGTCACACTCACAGACGTGAATATAACAATCTTATTAACTTAAAACTCTCAATGTCCCCAGTGCATACACTGAAAAATCATAGCTACTATCAGGTGCCGTGGATGCTTAGGCGTAGCCCGTCTTAGATATCATCCGATCCTTTAGTAGTAAATTCTTTATACCTTTTCACCAGTGTGTACATAAATATACGCAAGCGCAATCAATAATATATATTTATTTCTAGAGTTTTGCTAATGGCAAACAAGCTTTTATCTTTTCTTGATAAGAAAAATGTAATAATTAAATGGTTGCTATTTGTCATTTCCTAACTAATTTGAACGAGATATAAGTCTGTCTTGTTCGTTATAACGATGTAATACTCCACAAATGGCAGCTAAAACTAACCATGAAAGTACATTCAAACGAAAATCAAAGAGGGTTACATCTACTGAATTCAATAGAAGCCACCCAACAAAGGCTAGAAGATAGCTAAAAAATATCAATCTATCTTCTGTATTTATATATTTTGACTTTCGTAGTAATTGAATACCTGTAATTAAAATCCAACCAAGTAACCCGCAAAATAAAACAGTACTAGGAAAACCAGTTTCGGCAAATAACATCAAAAATAAGTTATGGGGATGACCCAAGGGAATCTGCATCTGTGCTTTGTAGAGTGTGCTAAAACTGCGTAATCCCCAGCCAGTCCAAGGATGTTCCTGCGCTAAAGACCAAGCAAATCCCCACTGAGTTTTTCGCATTAAAGCAACTGGTCTATCTGGATACATATCGTCATTTAACCTTGCCCAAAAGAAGGCAGGAACTACGAAGCGAAAAATGTGAGCGATTGGTGAGGGAGCAAAAGCTGCCAAAAACACACTAGAAACGATCGCAGCAACGCTACCTACAAGAATGCGCCAACCTTGGTAGAGAGCATAAGCTAAACAGGCAAATATAGCGATCGCCCACCCATTACGCGAGTTGGTGAAAATCAAGGTAATGAAATTTGTAATCACTGCCACGCTTAGGAAGAGAAAGGGGACTGGAGAGTGGGGTGCAGTAAGTCTTTCCCCTCTGCCCCTCTGCTCCTCGGTTACTGAGCGTAGCCGTTGGCGCAGCCTCTCGTAGAGAAGTGCTGCCCCTTTGCCTCTTATGCTTAATCCCCAATACCTCATCCCTAATCGCCATTGTTCGATCCACAACCCTAGACTAAGAATGAAAACTATTACTAGATAAGCTGCGAAGGTGTTAGCGTGCAAGAAAAGTGAAGCGATACGGCCTGGTGGGTTTCCGCCTGGTGTGATTGTCCAACTAAACACAACCCAGACAAACTGGAACTTGAAACTCCAGCCGAAAAATAATTGTCCCAAGCCCATAATTGCTACAGGCATGGAACCAATTACCAAAGCCCAAGCCATTTGCCGCAATTGGACAAATGTTTGAATCAGAGCGCTATGGGCAGCGAAAAGTAAAAAGAATGGTAATAAATTAAATAAGCCGAGGAAAGCTGCTGTTTTGTCTTGGGCAAACCCAGCACTCACGATCAGTAATACACTCAAAAGGGCAAATCCCCAGTTGAGGGGGCGGCGATTAATTTTGCGGGATTGTTTCAGCCAAGTTATTAATGAGACAAAACCTACAGTCACAGCCCCTACTAAAGGACTCAATGGGAAGATTAACAGTGCCCATAGAGAGTAGTTCCAAGAAGATTGCCAACGAGACTTGAAATATTCAAAAACCTTGTTCAAGCTGGCTCCCAACATTCCTCACGAGTGAGGCGAATTTGAGCTAAGGCGAAGATGGTGGGGATGATTCGACCATAGTTAGTAGCGATCGCTCTCCAGCCTAAATCCGCAATAAACCAAGTCCACATCATCGGGCCAATCACAGCAAACATCGTGCGGGCTGCCCCATAACGAGCTGCACTCACTGTCATACCCCGTTGCGCCATTTGCATAGCTACATAGCTTTGAAATTGCGTTGCAGCTGCTTCTGAGCCTGTAATTGCTGCTTGTTTGGCTACTTCATAAGTAGCAAAGTGGATGGCAAATTGACGGGCAATTTGCTTAAGTACAAGTGGCTGGAGAAGAGAAGTAACCGCGATCGCACTACCGCCTTTGAAAAGTAAACCCAAGGGGTCACGTTGTAATAAAAGTGGTAGGGGTTGTTTTAATTCTGATTTGAGCAGCTGACGCTGCACCTGTACAGTCAATTTTTGCTTTTCTTGTTCCGGTAATTTTTTCCACACCTGTCCTAGTAGATGCAAAAATACTTCTGCTTCTAAATCAATAGTTGCCAGCTGATTAGAATAGGGAATTTTTAGATACTTACATACTTGAACTAAGGCTTGTCGGTAAGTTACCTGGCCTGTGCGTCCCCGTAATACTGTCATCCCATCTGCCGCCAAAAAACGAAAGCGGCCCTCTAGTGCATCTAACCAAGCTTTGCGGTCTTGGCTTTGTACTTCGATGGGTTCGGGTGTGTGTACATAGTCTAAGGGATTGAACTTACGACTAAATAAAATTGCCGTTAAATCTTGCAATTCTTCTTCGGTCGCTAACTCTAGCGCCGCCCTCATTTCATCCAATTTCCCTTCCTCCCTTCCGTGCAGCTTTCTGTACCTTATTCTACTATTAGCTTTCAGCAGTCATTAGTAGTAATTTTGTCCTTTGATAATAACTAATGACCAATAATTAACTAGGGACTATTGACTCATGACTGATATTGCAGTGATTGGTGCCGGAATTGCCGGTTTAGTCTGCGCCCAGCAGTTAAGTCAAGCTGGATATTCGGTGGTAGTGGTGGAAAAGTCGCGCGGTTTGGGAGGAAGACTAGCTACACGCCGCTTGCATGGAACTTTGGCGGATCATGGGGCTTGTTACCTGAAGCCAAAGGGTGAATTATTGGGGCGTTTTGTAGAGATATTGCGCGATCGCCATATCCTAGAAGTTTGGACAGATGACGTTTACGAACTTACAACAGGCGCTCCTTTATCTGAACCGAAAAACCGCAGTCCGCGTTATGTTGCACCTGCGGGAATGAGTGCGATCGCTAAATCCCTCGCTCCAGGTTTAGAAATATTACTAAATCAGCGTGTCATCGCTATTACTCCAACTCCCGAAAATAGCTGGCGTTTGACTCTCGAATCTAGTAATGAAGAATTAACTGCAAAAGCTATAGTTGTCGCTATTCCTGCACCCCAAGCTGTGATGCTGTTAGAACCTTTGGGTGAAAGTGTATTGGATGCAGTTTTTCTTGATAATTTGCGTTCTGTAGAATTTTATCCTTCAATTAGTGCGATCGCTGGATATCCTTCTACATCTGAACCCCTTCCTCAATGGAAAGCCCTAACTTTTGTAGATGATGCTGATTTAGCATGGATTGGTTTAGATAGTAGCAAGCGTCCTAACCCTCAACTACCACATTTTGTGGTGCAAAGTAGCGCTAATTTTGCCCAACGTCATCTAGAATCACAGGATTTACAACCTGCTGGACAACTTATGTTGCAACGAGCAGCTGAATCTCTGTCCCTTCCTTGGCTGAATACTCCCGAATGGATGCAAGTACATCGTTGGCGTTATGCCTTTCCTAGCCGTCCTTGGCACGAAGCTTTTTTGTCAGCCGGAACTTCTTTACCTTTAGTTTGCTGTGGTGATTGGTGTGGCGGCAATCTTGTCGAAGGTGCGATGCTTTCTGGATTAGCTGCGGCTGATGAAATTAATAATCAGTTACGTCATCTACCTTTCGATAATGTGAACTTTTTAAACGTTTTTGCTCGATCATTTCATCTGTCGCTAGACTGATCCTGCACTATCCTAAGTCGCTATTTTTCTGACTGACTAAATTAAAGTGCAACAAATAAGTTTTTTAGATGAAATAGCAAAATTTGCTGAGAACCTAAAAAGTGATGCCAATTACCCGAAAAGCTTAACTTCATGAAAAACTTGTTACTAATTCAAGTGTTTTTATTGCTGTTAATCTTGATCCCCTATCTTTTCTGCTGCGTTTTATGTAGATTTCTGCCTTTTTGGTAGAAATTTGAAATAATTAGGATTATAAATATAAAATGTCGGTAAACTACCAGCTTATTGGACGCTGTTTTAATAAGTCATGCTGTGAGACAGTATAAACTTTAACTAAAATAAGCAAAACCAAATGTCTGAGATTGTACCAAGACAAGAGGCTAGTTTCGGGGTTGATTGCATCTGTAAGTTGAGTTACTTTTAACTGATTGTCATCACGACGTTGCTATCTAAAAAAGTTATTCTCTCCACCAAGTATTGACTTGATGAAAAAAGGAGTTTAAAAATCATGAAAACGGTAGTCAATTTAACACAACAATCAATAGTGGGAGAAATTGAAAGTATTTTGAATACATATCCATCCCATCCATATCAACAAGCCTTTGCAATTCCTGATTTACGCCAAGAGTTAATTACTTTCGTCCTCAACCGTATTCCCTCCTTTTACAGCGTCATGTCTAATGAACAGATTTCAGGGGAGGCTGAACAAGGAAGCTTGGCTTATTACAAATTGCCTCGTAAACCTTTAGAGCAGCAACTACATTTACAGAATTTGATTCACCAAGGCATTTGTCTAATCGTTCAAGAAAAGTCAGATTGGATTAGCCATCGTGTTTGTGAAACAGTTCAACCAGCTTGTGAACCCTCTCACTGGTTTGGTTGATAGTTATAACCAGATTTGGCTTTTTGCTGAGATATCAATAACGTCCGCAGTGAATTTTGAATATTTGAGTTAATCCCACGATTAAAGGCTGTGGGATTAGCTCAATATTTTTTTAAGTATATTCCTCTTGAGATGTAAACTTTGACAATCACTAAGTTCAAAGGATATTCCCAGGATATGAGAAAAATAACTGCTCTAATGCTAAGTATTTCCGTGACTGTTGGGGTGGGGGCATTAACACCCAAAGTTACTAATACCCAATTGTTTTACCCACCAGCAAGCGATCGCCATTCATTAATGGTAATCGTCAAGGAGTAGTGAGAGTACCAGCAGATATAGCGAATATTGAGTTGGTATTCAGTAGTGGAGGTAGCAATAATGAGTTACAAACGCAACCGTTATATTTACTGCGATCGCACTTTGATTTAGTCAAAATTGGAAGTGCGATCGCTTAACTACTTTCCCTTGATTGTAAACATTCACTTTTATGACTAAGTTGATAAAATATCAATTGTATTTCTTACTTATTCAAGTACTATTTTGTTTTTGCGTTCTAGGAATTTATAGAAAAATCAGATATTCACTGGAGTTTAGACTAGTTCCCGGTGCAAAACTGCTAATTTTGAACTCCAGTAATGAAAAAACTCCAGAAATGTTTGTGACAAATCTGGAGTCAGGAAAGATACGCATTTACCTATACCAAATTTTCACCCTGAGAAAATCCTACGTCATCAGGGTATACACTCAAATGGAGATAAAACTGCTTGAGGATTCTCGTTACACTCCTTCTCTATTGGAAGTAACGCAAAACAGCCCCAGATAAGCTGAGGCTGTTTTGCGAGAGTTGTTTGGTAGGAAGGGTACATCAAGAAGTGATGCCCGTGTTAAATATAAATGATTCAGTATGCATCCTTATTCAGCTATGTTTTGCCATATCAGGATGATTGGGAAAATTTTTATGGCTTTTTCCAAAAAGAAACTCCAGATGCACTAAGGCATCTGGAGCAGTAACAGGTTTCTAACATCAATCAATTTTTACATCTGCGATCGCCTGATGTCGTTAGGGTATATACTCAAATGTGTTTTATGTCTACTCATCCGCAAATAGACCAGCAAATTACCTTCTTTTCTACCCATAACCTCAATACATCTACAGAATTCTACGAACAAAAACTAGGTTTTGAGTTATGGCTTGACCAAGGAACCTGTCGAATTTATACTGTTAGTGATTCTGGATACTTAGGATTGTGTCAAGCAAGCGAAACAACTCCTGCAACCGACAAACACTCAAGTGTCATTTTTACCCTGGTAACACAGCAGGTGGATGAATGGTTTGAATATCTCAAAGAACGTGGCGTCGAATTTGAAAAGCCACCTACACTAAATGAAAAGTACAATATTTATCACTGCTTTTTTCGCGATCCTGATGGTTATTTGATTGAAATTCAACGTTTTGAGACTAATGACAACAAAAAAGACATAACCAAATAAGTTATGTCTAGACGTTTAATTTACAGGGCAGGATTTTTACAGGCTAGAACTTTTTGATTTACTGGGGTACATGATACCGACTAATGCTGTATGAACATTATCGATAGGAATATACCTTTTCTTCCATAGATTTATCGGGATGAAATGCCGGATTTATGCAAGCATTGGAAAATCTTTACATTTCTTTACAATTGCCTTGTAGGCATCGCTTTTGATTTTTATATAATATTTACCTAATTGACGAGCAAAAAACTTTTTGCCTCAGTATTAATAATAGGTATCTAACTGGAATCGAAATTTTATAACAGAAACTAGAATACAATACATAGTCGCCAGTACATAATTTTCTTAGCAAGAATCGTTTTTTAAGTATCTCTTTGCTAATTGTGCTATTTTTATAATTATTATTTTTAAGCTAACAAATGCTGACTTTCTCTCTCAGTTCAATAAACATTTTACTAGGGTGAATACATAATGAACGAAAAAATCAAATGGTTCTGCACAGTCTTACAACCTAAAGGGTCAGTAATAAAAGCAATTTTCAAACATGTTTTATGGTGTGGAGCTTTTGGATTATTAATTTCTCTGCTTCACCATTTTGAAAAACCTGTATCCCAGCCTATTTTAGTAAATGTGATTCCTAGTATTGTTTTAGGTTTGTTACTTGTTTTTCGTACAAATACTGCTTATGAGCGATTTTGGGAAGGGAGAAAATGCTGGGGTTCTCTAGTAAATAACGTCCGAAATTTAGCGAGGCAAATTTGGGTATCAGTTGATGAAATTTCACCAGAAGATAAAGATAATAAAATTACGGCATTAAACTTATTGGTAGCGTTTGCTGTAACAACTAAATTACATTTGCGAGGAGAAGGTGTCAATAGCGAGTTAAAAGACTTAATGCCATCTACTAAGTACATAAAACTGAAGATTATGAATAATCCTCCTATAGAGGTTGCCTTTTGGATAGGAGATTATTTACAGCAACAGTACCATCGTAATTGTCTTAATAGCTACCAGCTAACATCAATGCAAGAATTATTGAATAGTCTTGTGGATAATTTAGGTGCTTGCGAACGTATTTTAAAAACGCCTATGCCGCTTGCTTATGCTATTCATTTGAAGCAATTACTGATACTATATTGCTTTTTGCTACCATTTCAAATAGTAGACAGTCTCGGTTGGTGGACAGGTTTAGTTTCTGCTTTGGTTGGGTTCACTTTGTTTGGCATTGAAGCCATTGGCTTAGAGATAGAAAATCCTTTTGGTTATGACGCTAATGATTTACCATTAGACGCAATTTGTGAAACAATGAAGCGTAATATTGACGATTTAATTACTTTGACTCCCAATGCGCGATCGCACAGAGAAAATATATGATTAAATCAGGCATTATAAATTATTGTAGTATTAAAAATACTTCTTTAACAAACTGGTCATATAGCCTTGAGTCTTCACTCAATATTTCTGTCAAGTTAAAATAAGTGGATATTATCGGATCATTCCGAATACGAGTATGTACTTCAGTAGTGATACAACTGGCAATTAGAATAGATTTAACCTTTGGGTTCCTCCGAAAAACTTCTTCAAAAGATTTTTTAGCAGCACCATAACGTTCTAATGCTCCCGCAGGATCAGTTCCTCCTTTTATCTCAATTACACCGACTGTTGTACCTTGATTGTTTAAAAGTGAAATATCTGGCTCACTAGAAAATAATATAGAGGTATGATTAGCCAACATTACGCCCCGATAGTCCTCAATATTTCCTAGTTGTTCCTCAAGTCTGCTAGAATTATATACTTCAACTCCTGTACCTTGACGGGGAATAAAAGCAGCAAGAAGATTGCGTTCCTTAACCTCTTTGATAAGAAGTCGCTGTACAACTTTTTCTGCCTCTTCCCCAATAGCATTACGCCAAGAACCGTCTATTTGTGTCCCTGTTGAGGCTAGTAGTATTCCATATAATTCTTCCTCAGTCAAACTTTCTATAGAGCTATCAATTATCAGCGATATATGTTCATTAAAAAGCCGAGAAAGAGCTAAGGCTTTATCTTCTGCTAGAGAATATTTATTTTCTTGATCGAGTTCAATTCTTTTTACATCAATTGCTGCTAAATACTTAACAGCTTTCTGAGAAAGTGCCGCAATATTACGATAGTAAGCTAACAATGAAGAGTGTTCTCTAATTAACCTGGGATGGCAAAATACCTGAATGAGTTGTAAGTTAGGGTGTTCATTGATGTAGGTAAATGCTTCTTTTCCAATACCCCATTCTACCCAATTATTCCAACTATATAAATGAGTAACGGGTAATAAATCATCAATTTTAGTTCGTAAAGATAGCGTTTTGTATTCCTTAAGCTTGCGATCAAAGAAGGTTGAACGCAAGCGATAGTTTATACGATGTGCCTCAGTTAAGAGATTTGTTTCATTTAATGGCACAGTACTCACTTTTCCCAAATATAAACGCATTTACGTAGTTCTGTGCGTCCGTGATTTCCCATTTGCTGGCTACTATTTCCTTTACCTCTTCTTAATGTCCAAATATATCGCGTTTTCAGTCCAAAAGACTCTGCTATATCTGATAAAATCAGGTCTACAGGAACTTCTTCTCCAGCATATCTGACGTTATCATTTACCATTGCGATTATACCACCGGGTTTGAGAATACGAGCTAATTCATAAATTACAAAGCACATTTCGTAAAAATAATTACCTACCATTCTGACAATATTGTCATTATTTAATTTACCTTGTTTTTTATAAATTTCTAGTATTATTAATACTTCTTGCAATGCAGCCTGACTTTTAAAAGTAAAATCTATTTTTAGGAAATTATGATAACGTTTTATACTAGTATAATACTTCTCTAAATAATTACGTTTATCACGGTTTTCTACAGTGCATGATAGCATTTGCTGACGTAAATACTTCACTTTTTCTTCACTGCATCCCAAAAATGCAAGTTCAAGAGCATACGTGCGAGTGTAATCATATCTATTAACATAGGGTGGAGACGTAATGACAAAATCAATACTATTCTCTTGGAGAGTTGGAAGAATTTCTAAACAAGAACCTTCATAAAGGTTAGGTTCTGTATTTCCGACAATACTAGATTTATTGATTGCCAATTTTAATAATAAATTCTCACTAAATAAATCTAGTTGGATAGGGCTGATATTTAAATCCGACATAATCTGCTTTAGTTTTCGATTAATTGCATCTTTAAAAGATAAAATTTCTCCTTTATTAAATTCACTATTTCCCTTTGAACGGCCTGAACGACTATCCCAGCGCAGATATTGTCCATCTTTTCTAGTGTAGCTAATATCCTCTAAAATACAAAATGCAGCATATAGAAACAGAGTACTGATATCTTTATTTTGAATAACATTATTACAGTAAGATATGTACCCAATTAGTTGTTCTTCATTGCTCGAAGAAAATGCTCCACGAGTTATTGCTAAATGATTAAATATAAACAATTGATCGTAATAGTCCCAAAAATTGATTTGTTTGAACTTTGTAATTTCTAAATTTAATAACTCTACATCTATTTTCTGAGCAATGATTCGAGCTTGTGTGGCAAAAAGCCCAACAGGTAACAGTTCGATTCCCGTAGTTTGCCACCCTAATGCACTTGCAGCAAACAAAGATGAGCCAACTCCTGAAAATGGATCTATGAGTACACCTGGTTCTGGTTTAAATTTTTGAAGAAGATAGGTAACTAGACGTTCCGAAAATCCTTCTCTATATTTAAACCAGGAAGAAAATGGAATTTCTTTATTACCTTGGTAACTAACTAAGCTTCTATCTAAACAAGAATTATGAATAATCTTTAATTTAAATTTTTCGTAAAGCTCGTTTCTTTGATTTGAAGAGGATATAAATTGCATTAAATTACTTACAGATTAAACTTTTCTTGATAACTATATTAATATTTTTTAGCTATTATTTTTCAGTTTATATTTATCCTCAAGAAATATTATTTTTCAGAGCATCATTCTATTAACTTTTTTATAGACTCCGAATCGCCATCTCTAAACCTTGACATACACGAGTAAGAAAATCTAAATCCAAAGTAGCGATCGCATCACTAGCCTTGTGATAATGTGGATTTCGTAAGAATGCTGTATCTGTCACCATCATTGCCGGATAACCTAAATCCCAAAATGGTGCATGATCGCTAAGTCTGGTTTGGGGAACTATTAAACCTCGATTTGGCACGGGTAGCCATTGACTAGATACGCCAGCTTTGCGAATATTACGGCTCATCCCAATTAAGTCAGGCAATGTCCGCAAGTTGCCAATTAAAGCAATAAAATCACCCGTATCTGGGTAGAAGCGTTCCAGAGGAGGGGGGTAACTTTGGGAACCAGGTGTAGAATCCTTATAGCCCAGCATTTCTAGGGAGATCATTAAGCGTAGCTGTTGCTTTTGTTGATGCAACAGGGCTGCATAATCAGCACTACCCAGTAAGCCGTATTCTTCCATATCGAAAGCAACTAGCCTTAAGGGATATCTCACAGCTTGGGCAGCAAACTTTCTCGCCAATTCCAGCAACACCGCCACACCTGTAGCATTATCATCAGCCGCAACTGTTCCTGGAACGCCATCATAATGAGCGCCAATTAAAATTGGTAGTAAATCCTTTTTTTGCCCTTTAGCTTGGGATGGTAAATTTAATATCAAGTTATTACAAGCTTTACCTCTGACTTCAAAGGTGTGGATTTCCACACTCCCCCATTGAGAAAATTGCTGGCGGATGTATTCTTGGACAAAAAAATGTCCAGCCGTTGCCATGTAAGGATCGCGTTCTCGCGCTATCTCACTCAGGGAAGTCTGTAATCGCTCTGTTAAATTCAAATCTTTTAAGTAGTAGCAATAATATGAGAATTTTCAGGCACTCAAACAAGCAAAGCAAGCATTATTAAGGTGAATTTACCAACTTGCAGATAACTTAAACAGAAATAGGCGGATATCAAGAATTGAGGCTGCTTAGGCACACCAACCATCTCAATGCTATCCTAGTCTTGCAACTATCTCCTCTAGCTGCACTTCTTAGCTTACTGCCTTAATGATGAGTATTTGAGTATTATACATTGAGGTGTTTTTATCTTGTAGCACAAAGCTAGAGGTAGTTCCGCCCAATCATAATAAATATATAAGACACTTTAGGAGAAGAGTAACGCATGGGCAAGGTAGTCGGCATCGACTTGGGTACAACCAACTCAGTAGTCGCCGTTATGGAGGGTGGCAAGCCGGTGGTGATTGCCAATGCAGAAGGAATGCGAACAACCCCCTCCGTAGTTGGCTTCAGCAAAGAAGGTGAAAGGGTAGTTGGGCAAATGGCACGGCGACAAACCGTCCTCAATCCTCAAAATACCTTTTTTGCAGTTAAACGTTTCATTGGGCGGAAGTATGGCGAACTTAATCCAGATTCCAAGCGTGTACCCTACACCATCCGCAAAGACGAAGTAGGTAATATTAAAATTGCCTGTCCTCGTCTGAATAAAGATTTTGCCCCAGAAGAAATTTCGGCAATGGTGCTGAAAAAATTGGCAGACGATGCTAGTCGCTATTTGGGTGAACCAGTTACAGGGGCAGTGATTACAGTACCCGCCTATTTTAATGATTCTCAGCGGCAGGCAACCCGTGATGCTGGCAGAATTGCTGGTTTAGAGGTGCTGCGGATTCTCAATGAACCGACTGCGGCATCTTTGGCTTATGGATTAGATCGGGGTGACACGGAAACTATCTTAGTCTTTGACTTGGGTGGTGGCACCTTTGACGTGTCGATTTTAGAAGTAGGCGATGGAATATTTGAAGTCAAAGCTACCAGTGGAGATACGCAACTTGGTGGGAATGACTTTGACAAAATAATAGTAGATTGGTTAGCAGAGCAATTTCTGGAAACAGAAGAGGTAGATTTAAGACGCGATCGCCAAGCTTTGCAACGTCTCATGGAAGCGGCGGAAAAAGCCAAAATTGAGCTTTCTGCTGTCAGTGTCACCGACATCAATTTACCCTTCATCACTGCCACGGAAGATGGCCCCAAACATCTAGAAACTCGTTTAACTCGTTCCCAGTTTGAAGGTTTGTGTGGTGATTTGGTGGGAAGATTGCGGACACCAGTAAAACGCGCCCTCAAAGATGCCGGACTTTCACCTAGAGACATTGAAGAAGTTGTGTTAGTTGGCGGTTCTACACGAATGCCAATGGTAAAACAGCTTGTACGGGATTTGATTGGTACAGAACCGAACGAGAACGTCAACCCCGATGAAGTGGTAGGAGTGGGTGCAGCAATCCAGGCAGGTATTCTCGCCGGTGAACTCAAAGATGTGCTGCTTTTGGATGTCACACCCCTCTCTTTGGGATTGGAAACCATCGGCGGCGTGATGAAAAAACTTATTCCCCGCAACACCACCATCCCAGTACGCCGTTCTGACATTTTTTCCACGTCTGAAAATAACCAAAATACTGTGGAAATTCACGTAGTTCAGGGCGAACGGGAAATGGCAGCAAACAACAAGTCTTTAGGCAGGTTCAAGCTCTATGGCATCCCACCTGCGCCACGAGGAATTCCCCAAGTTCAGGTGTCATTTGATATTGATGCTAATGGTATTTTACAGGTAACAGCCCTAGATAGAACCACTGGGCGAGAGCAGAGTATCACCATTCAAGGCGCTTCCACCTTGAACGAGTCGGAAGTGAATCGGATGATTCAAGACGCTCAAAAATACGCCGATGTCGATCGCGAACGTAAAGAAAGAATAGAAAAGCGGACTCGTTCTGAGGCGTTGATTTTCCAAGCAGAACGACAACTAAGGGAAGTAGCGCTGGAATTTGGTATGCAGTTTGCCCGCAGCCGCCGCCAAAGAATTGATAATATTTGCCGACAACTGAAAGAGAGTCTTCAGGAAAGTAGCGATCGCGGTATCGATCAAGCCTACGCCGACTTGCAAGATGCTCTTTATGAGCTAAATCGGGAAGTCCGCCAGACTTATGCTGAAGATGAAGACGATGATTTGTTTGGGACTATCCGTGACATCTTTACTGGCGGTGAGAAAGAACGAGAACGCGAATTTCCCAGAGATACATATCGAGAACGCGACTCATACAGTAAAGACTATGGCAAAGATTACGGTAGAGATTATAGCCGCGATAATCGTTCTTCCTCTTATGAAAGCCGTCCTCCACGCAAATCCCGACCCAGCTACCAAGATAACTGGGATGATGAAGAAGACAATGATTGGTTATAAGAAAAGTTAGGAGTTAGAAGTGAGGAGTTAAAAATAAATCTTTCAACTCCTAACTCATAACTCCTAACTGCTCTCTGCTAACTCTTAATTAATCTAAAATCTAAAATTTAAATAACTGAACTATGCAAAATTTGCCGAACTTTCGCGATTACTATGAGATTTTAGGAGTATCTAAAGATGCCTCTGCTGAGGAAATTAAAAAGGTTTATCGGCGGTTAGCAAGGCAATATCACCCCGATCTGAATCCGGGTAACAAAGAATCTGAGGAAAAATTTAAGGATATTGGCGAGGCTTATGAAGTTCTTTCCGATCCAGCCAAGCGATCGCAGTACGACCAGTTTAGCCGCTACTGGAAGCAAAAAGGCTTTGCAGGTAACAAACAGACGCCGAAGGCTAAAACTTGGCAGAGTAGCGCTAGCGATCGCAACGGGAATCAAGATGTAGATCCTAGCCAATTCTCGGACTTTGAAAGCTTTATTAATCAAGTTATTGGTGTCAAAAATAAGAGTGCGGCAAATAACTCCAGTAATGGCAATAATAGCGATCCGTTCCGTTCCCCCAGAACAAAAGTTGCTTACACAGTTAACACTCCGCCTCGCACAACCCGCCGAGATATAGAAGCCAGATTAACGCTTCCACTAGAAAAAGCTTATCAAGGTGGTAATGAACGCATTCGTTTAGAAGATGGGCGATCGCTAGAAGTTAATATGCCTCCTGGGATGGTAACAGGTCAAACCATCCGTTTGCGGAACCAAGGCGTTGGTGGTGGCGATCTATACTTAAAAATTACCGTTGAACCTCATCCATTATTTAAGCTAGAAGGTTTAAACATCGTCTGCCAAGTACCTGTTACTCCCAGCGAGGCAGTTTTAGGAGGACAGGTAGAAGCACCTACTCTTGATGGGCCTGTGAAAATGACCACTCCTCCTGGAGTTAGGTCTGGTCAAAAATTTAGATTAGGTAATAAAGGTTATCCTAATGATGACGGAAAACGTGGCGATCAATTAGTAGAAATTCAAATAGTTACACCGAAAAATATTAGTCAAGAAGAACGAGAGCTTTACGAAAAGTTACGGCAAATTGAAACCTTTAAACCCCGTGCTGATTTAATACGTTAGTGACTCGTCGTTATATTCAGTATACTGTCCACTATCGAGTTGCTTAATACCAATGTTAACCTGACTGTGTAATGCTTCTAACTTGAGTTTTTGCAGTTCTTCCTCAAGACGCTGGAGTTCATCTATCATCTCTTGAAACGCTTGCGCTTCATGCACCACAACCTCAGCTTTCCCATTCACCGTTAGTACAAGCGGGGACTTTGTGGCTTTGATTCTATCTACGTAATCTTTGGCATTGCGCTTGAAGTCGGTAAGAGTTTGAATATTTTCGAGATTAATTTTGATCTGCATCGCATCTAATTAAATGCTTTATTAAGTTATCTTATCAGATGCTAGACCTGCTGTGTCTTCTCCAATTCATAAAGGATTTAAAATATAAAAAATATCTTTGAGCAAAGTGACTCAAACAGATGTGAATCAAAACGGGGCAATGCCACAAAGCAGCGAACCAACTTATTACTCCCTGCTAGGACTGCATCCCTGGGCATCGGTAATTGACATTCGTCGCGCTTATCGGCAACTGAGCAAGGTATATCATCCTGATACTACAGACTTGCCGACTGCGATCGCTACTCCCAAATTTCAGCAAATCAACGAAGCCTACGCCACTCTTAGCCATCCAGAACGGCGGTTAAGTTACGATTTAAAAATTGGCTATTCCCGCTTTGGAGTGATTCAACCACCCCCTGATTTGAATCATCCCGTCTCCCATTCTCATGACTGGTCAAAATCAGCTTACCTCGATGCGAGCGATCGCCCCTTATCATCTGGCGAAATCTTTGCTTTGTTTATGCTGGTGTTAACATTTGTAGGTTGTCTGTTATTAGCAGTTGCCATTGGTTTAACTCGTGGCGAGGCTGCGATCCATTCCCATTTGCTGCAACCAACTACATTTGTACAACAGCAGATTACCTATATGTCGCAACTAATTACCCAGGCGATAATTAAAAATTAAACAATTTCCTAATCCAAAATCTAAAATTCCTATGGCTCTTCTTCCCTCTGATACTCCCCTATATAATCATCCCCTGCCACAAATTGAGCAGTGGCTAAAAGATCAAGGCTGTCAACAAGACGAAACACAAAGGCATTGCTGGCGTGTACAGCGGCCTAATTGGCAAGCTGAATTATGGCTCGATGTTGAGCAAATTGTAGTGCGATATCTTCAATCTGGGGAAAATGGACAAGATATCCAACGCTCATTCAAGTATTCTCTAAGTCGGGATGATGTAGAACAAGCTGTGTTTTCTGGGCCATAGGGCAATACAGTTTAGTTAAGCAATTTATTTCCTTCTCTTTCTTCTCTCTGCTTCCTCTGCACCTTATCTACGAGAAGCTACGCGTTAGCGCCTCTCGTAGAGAAGGCGGTTCGTTAAAAAATTGGCTTGGATAACAGAGTTTTAGCCTTAACTGAATCGTATTGGTACTTAAGTTGCATAATCAAGGAGAATACCCCTCAGAAGCTCGTGTGTCTGAAACAAGGACTCATCCTGGATATCTCCGTTACAAACAGGTTCGTGCTGCTTTAAATGAAACACGACGTGAAATTGGAGTGTAAAGCTATTAAACTTAAAAGGGCAGAGTAAGTTGGCTTCTTTCTCTACACCTGGAAAATTGGAAGCATAACTTTGCCGCGCCCTATTGGAACCATAAGCTTGCCGTTGCGGCAAAGTTATGGGTAAAGTCACAATTACAAAGAATTAGTCACTGTACATTAATGGACGTAACTGGATTCGAACCAGTGACCTCTACGATGTCAACGTAGCGCTCTAACCAACTGAGCTATACGTCCTTAACCACACAATTATTAATCGTAGCATATACTTCTCTGATAAGGCAAGATAAAAGACCAAATAAGATGAACTCTATCAGTCCTTAAGTAATCAAGCGCAGATGATGTGAAGTATTTGTTTGATTTGTAAAAAGGTTGCACCACTTGCTATAAATCAAACAAATAAGTCAAATCCTCTTTCTGTTTGCCTCTAGCAAGACTGCCTGATTTCCTGCAAGGGTCTTTAAGTTTCTCGAATCCAAAATGCCAATCCTCCCCCACGACCGCGAGCTGCAATGAAATCTTCTGTCACTAAAAAGAAGCCAAAGAAAGGTAGTTTAGCTATAGGTTGGTTGTAGAAATCTTCTGTTTGAACTTTACCAGCACGGATTGCTCTATTGTAAATAACACGACCAAACAAACTGATAATCATCTGGTTAAAGTCAAAGGCCAATAAATTTTTCTTCCCGAAATATTGCACTGGCCCCGTAAGCTTCAGTGAAACTGGGTTAAGCTCAACCTGATTAGCAATTTCGCCTCTGCCTGAATCGTGTTCCAAAGTGGCATTAAAGGAAACATGGATTGTTATAAATTTGGGTACATAGAAACCGTTGCCTAATGCAATTCCCCCACTACCTCTGTTTTTCTTAGTGCCAGTGACAAAGCAAAGTTGCCATTTACCGAGAAGAAACTCAAACGGATAAGTCAACTTTTGTTGCTTGGCAGTTTTTTCAGCTTGTAGCAACGCCTTTACTAATATTTCAGCATTAGGGCGTATACTTTTTGGTTGTCTATACTTAGCCGCAGCCTGAGATAGCACGTTAACAAAGTCAAATGTTGCTTTTGGTGTTAAATTAGCCGTCATGAAGCCACTCTGGATTTAACTATTTCTTTGATTTTCTGATAGATTGTAGCGTTCATCTGCAAGAAGACACATCTTTCAACCGTAGTATCCGCTAGAAGTCTGTTGCTCTATTTAAGTTACTAGTAATAGTATTTCTGCGTCGAACTCACTTTAGCTTAATCGCAACAAGAAAAATCTCTTTCTTGCCCTAGCTTTCTAAGCTATTACGCATTTAAGCATCAAATGCTGGAGTTTAGACTAAGCCATACAAAATGACCCAGCAGGGCTGAGTTAATTAGAG
>NZ_JAVRCE010000071.1:0-40424 GCF_034530915.1 Nostoc sp. DedQUE09 | reverse complement strand
ATTGCAACAAGCCCTTGCTGCTGCAACGGCGATTCAGTCTGAGGAATACCGTGCTAATGCCTTGAGTGCATTAGCTGACAAACTGCCACCAGAGTTATTGCCACAAGCCCTTGCTGCTGCAACGGCGATTCAGTCTGAGGATTATCGTGCTGATGCCTTGAGTGCCTTAGCTTCCTGTTTGTCGCAAATGCCAGCTGCCGAACTTTTTCCTCTTTGGCAAGATACACTTCATCAGCTATCTCTTCGCACTCGCCGTGATTTGCTGCAAGATATCGAGGCATTATTTCCAGTTATCTTTGCATTAGGTGGTGAAGCAGCAACGGCAGAAATTGCCTGTGCGATTCAGGATGTGGCGCGATGGTGGAAATAATTTGTAATTCGTAATTCGTAATTCGTAATTTAAAAGAGTTAGATTTAGCAGCTACCCAACCCAGTTCTCTAACAACAGCGTAGGAATGCGAGGTATCGCATTTACAAACTCTCTCTGATGTCGATGAGTGAGCAATCGCAATTAATCATAAAATCATCACAGAAATTGTCTAGACTGTCAATGAGCGATCGCCAGGGGTTATCTTTGGCAATGAGAACAATAGCCTTACCATGCCAAAAAGCATTAGAACAAGTCGCACTTAATTCACTGCGTAAAGGTATATCAGTGGAAATAGTTGCAAGAATTACAGAGTTAACAGTAGAACGAGTGCAACAATTATAGCCGTAGCCACATAGGTTAGGACATTTTGAAAACCTCAAAGCTAGGAATAGTAATACTTTTACCTCCTGCCTCCTGCCTCCTTCCTTCTGCCTCCTGCTATACAAGCTGAAAATTAATCATGATATTGGTGTTTGCACAGTACTAGCTGGTGTGTTGACTGAAGGTGTAAACCCAGCCAGTTTACCCAACTTCTGGGGTACAAAGTCCGTTTCTTTGCTACCTTGAACTTCAGATAAATAGCAATCTCGCACTGCCAACAACAAGCCTTTGATGGCATCTTGTCTGCTTGTTTTGACTAAATCGTCTGCCTTTTTGAAAAAATGCGATCGCCATTTGCCATCGTTATTGCCATACAATTCGATTAAATACCAACCTGCAAGATACTCCGCTAAAGGATCGAGACAGAAACGGATTCTGTCTTTGGCAGAACCAATAGTTTGAATCAGGTGCAAACGTTTTTCCAGATAATTGAGGTGTGCTTCGGGGTCATCAATACCCAAAGCTGCTAATGCAGCAATCGCATCGGCACGCTTGGCGGTTCCTGGTTGATAACTTTGCTGCAAGCATTCCCAGGCGATGGTTTTGGCAATTTGATGAACAGTGCGGTCATCAAATTGATTGTCTGTAACATCACGATTGAGTTCATTGATATAACCCAGCATCAAATTAGGAATATTCTCTGGCAACGCAGAAATATTCGATGCAACGTCTTTACTTGCGATTAACTGTTCAGCATAAAGTTTAGCCAGCAAGACAGTGATATTATTTTGACCAACCATCAGAGAAAGACGGTTACAAGCGTCAAAAAATTCTTGGTCAGTAAAGCGATCGCGTTTACCTCGCTGCATGAGATAAGCTTCCATAAAGGACGATAGTTTATTCGCCTCAATCCGCAAGGGTTTAATTATCGTCTTATTAACCCGTCCCAGCTTTTCCTCAATTCGGGAAGTAATCACCAATGCATTCACCGGAAACTCTGGCGACTCCGGCTCAATTGCTTCTCGTGTAGTCGCATTCATTTCTGAGAATCGGTCTACAATCACTAGAATGCGTTTCTTTCTTAACAAACGTAATAGTAATTCTTGACAAATCGGCTCTGGTTCATCAATTAAAGCTTGCAACTGTCCTCTGATGGCTTCTAAAAGCGGCGACTTACCTTCAGTTACCCGAAATTCTTCTTCCAAAAGCACAGGTAACATCAAATGTTTGCAGAGTTGTTGGCCTTCATCTTCAGCCATTGCCCAGCCAGCGATTCGACACGCTAAACTGGTTTTACCTACACCCCCTTCTCCACCAATTACTAGACAGCTACGTTGTTTCTCGAAAGTTGAGCGCAAATTCTCATTCATCAGTTGAGGAACTGTTGTACCATCCAGAACAACGGGAATGGGAATGTAACAGGCGCGACTGCTAACTGTATCTTTTTTGGGGAATTGTTCGCGGGCTGCTTTGATATATTTGGCTACCCACGCATCTAATACTCTAGGATGGTAATGAAACCAGCCAACAAATAGCACATATCGCAGAGGTACATTAACGCTGATAAATGGGAGAGAAAAATCTGTGTAGGGTTTGAGGGCGTTGTTAATTTTCAACAACCATAAAGGGGCTACCCGCAAGAGAATTAACCAAATAGAAGGCAATAAGATAAGGTAAGCAGCAATTCCCAAGAGTAATTTATGCTTAAATAGCGATTCCAAAGCTCTATCAAAGAGTCGAGTTTCTTTCTCTGCTTTCAGGGCATTAAGAGGGCGACGTATCAGCCTAATGTCCGTCTCTGTGAATTTATCTTTGTATTTTTGTATAGTTGCCAATACCTCTTCAAAGTCTGAGATGACTTTCTGCAACTTGGAGGTAGGTAAAGCATTTGCTTTGTCCTGAAAGCCTGCCGCTATTCCTCCTAAACCTTTGATAGCACCTAAACGCACATAAAACTGGTTATCATTCAACAGGGCAATTAAATTCGGGACAGAAGATACTGCTTCTGTACCCATTGCACCCAGAGCGTAGGCAGAATTGTAACGTACAGTGGGGTTCTTATCTTTTAAGGCAGCAGTTAATACTGGGACAGCGACTTTCGCTTCTACACCAATTTTCCTGAGTGCAGAAGGAACATAAATGCGAACAAATTGCTCCTTGTCTTGTAATGCCGCCATCAACGATGGAACTGCTGCTTTGGCTGCTGTACCAATATTTCCTAAAGCTAAGGTGGCGTACAGGCGGACTTGTCCATCTTCATCCTGTAATGCCGCACTTAAGGCTGGGACTGCTGGTGCTGCTTCTGCACCCAAATCTCCCAAAACCGAAGCCGCGTGCCAGCGAAGATTAATATCTTGATTTTTCAACGCCTCAATCAGAGACGGTACTGCTGGGGAACCGATATTAACTAATGCATCTGCTGCAAGGCTTCTGATGTGGGCATCGTTATCTATCAGCTTCTCAATCAGAGGAGAAATTTTGCTGTCAGCAGTGATTTGCGCCCAACTATTGCTTGTGCATAGTAGGAACAGTGTCAGGCATAAGACAACCACCTTGAGCGCACTAAGTAATACTTGTCTGGTATGCTTTGTCATTGAATCGGATTGAATCACCCGATGAACAACTCCAGTCAGAGAAACTATACCTAAGATTGTAATCTAACTGTCAATGTGGGTTAGCGATGTCTACGATGGTCACTGAGCCTGTCCTGAGCGTAGCCGTTGGCGCAGCCTCTCGTAGAGAAGGGCGCAGCCGAAGTGCGGGCTACGCCTATACACTGGTTTGCTCAAGCTTGATTAGCATTTGGATTTAAACGCATCATAATTTTCTCTGGTTCTGTCAAATTTTTAAATCCATAACGTCGATAAAGTCCATGAGCATCTTTTGTGCCTAACATCCATCTTTGAACATCTTGCAATTCTGGATATTCCAAAATATATTCTACAAACCATTTTCCTAAACCCTGTCCTCGATAAGGTTCCAGAATAAAAACATCTTTTAACAACGCAGAGGTTGCATAATCCGTGATGACTCTCGCAAAGCCAACTTGTTGATTATCTTCATAAAGTCCAAAACATAAAGAATTGTTTATTGACTTTTCCACAGTGGCTAATGAGATGTTTTCAGCCCAATAGGAAGTTTGTAAAAAATCATGAATCATTTGAATATCTAATTTAGATTTATCGGTGTTGATGTAAAATCGATGTTTTAATTCTTCATTCATCTCGCTACATCTTTTATTTAATAGGTTGAAAAATTATAATTCATTCTTGGGGTCAGTGGTTTGTAGTGTCAAATGATGAAATTACTGAACCATTAGCTGGATAACAGAGGCTATATTCAGCATTCAATAGACATCTTGCAAAAGTAACTAACTTTTGCAAGATGTTGGGGAAAGGTTAAAGGTTAAAGGGTAAGGGAAAATTCCATACCTTTACCCTTTACCCCTTACCCTTTTCCCCTCTTCTGCAAGAAGTCTAATGATATGGTGCATCTAGTTATTGATGATGAATCAGCCTACAACAAAATCTTGGCAAGAAGTCCGCGCTGCTTTTAAAAAAATCTGGGGTTATGAAGATTTCCGTCCACCACAGGGAGAAATTGTCAGCAGTTTATTGGCACAAAAAGATGCGCTGATTATTATGCCTACAGGTGGCGGGAAGTCGATTTGTTTTCAACTTCCCGCACTGCTACAAACAGGATTAACTTTGGTAGTTTCGCCTTTGGTGGCATTGATGGAAAACCAAGTTCAGGAATTACTACAAAGCCACCAAAAAGCAGCACTTTTACATAGTGAATTATCTTCATCTCAACGCCGTGCAACTCTGCAAGCTTTAGAACGCCAACAGCTAAGATTACTTTATTTATCGCCAGAAACTTTGCTCAGTGTCCCAGTGTGGGAAAGATTATGCCACCCACAATTGCAAATTAATGGTTTGATTTTAGATGAAGCTCATTGTTTGGTACAGTGGGGTGATACTTTTCGTCCAGCTTATCGCAGATTAGGGGCAGTGCGTCCGGCATTGCTCAAATCAAAACCACCAGGAACAAAAATCAGCATCGCCGCTTTTACTGCTACTGCTGACCCCTCGGCCCAAAAAATTATTCAAACAGTTTTACAATTACAGCAACCAGAGATTTTCCGCTTGAATCCTTACCGTCCGAACTTGCATCCTAGCGTTCGCATCGCTTGGACACCACGAGGTAGGAAACAACAATTATTAAAATTTATTCAAAATAGACCGCAACAATCGGGATTAGTTTATGTTCGCACTCGGAGAGATAGCGAAGATTTAGCCCAATGGTTAGCAGAGATGGGTTACGCTACAGCTAGCTATCATGCGGGATTGGGTGCGACTGAACGCCGTGAAGTAGAAGCAAGCTGGTTAAGTGGCAAAATCCCCTTTGTTGTGTGTACTTGTGCGTTTGGTATGGGGATAAATAAAAGTGATGTTCGCTGGGTGGCACATTTTCACGCACCACATCTGCTATCTGAATATGTGCAAGAAATTGGCCGCGCTGGAAGGGATGGGAAACCAGCCGAAGCGTTAACGTTGGTGAGTGAACCTACGGGGTGGTTAGATTCAGGGGATAAGCAAAGACAGGATTTTTTTCAACAACAAATGCGATCGCAACAACAAATAGCGCAGCAACTTGTGAAAAAATTACCAAAGCAGGGAGAAGTGAATGCAGTAACTCGACAATTTCCTGAAGGTGCAACGGCACTAGCTTTACTCCATAGCAACGGTCAGCTAAACTGGCTTGATCCTTTCCATTACAGTATTGGGCAAAAAGCGGGAAATCAGCCACCGACGCAATTACACGCCGCTAAACAGATGCAGCAATACCTAACAAGTAAGCAGTGTCGTTGGCAGTTTTTGTTAAATGCCTTTGGTTTTGACAAAGAAGCAGCTAACCTGCGTTGCGGACATTGCGACAATTGCCGTCAATGAGTATAAAAGACTCATCGCCGAGTATCAAAGACTCGTCGTCGAGTATAAAAGACTCGTCGCCGAGTATCAAAGACTCGTCGCCGAGTATAAAAGACTCGTTTACGAGTATCAAAGACTCGTCGCCGAGTATAAAAGACTCGTTCACGAGTATCAAAGACTCGTCGCCGAGTATAAAAGACTCATTCACGAATATCAAAGATTCATCGCCGAGTATAAAAGACTCATTCACGAATATCAAAGATTCATCGCCGAGTATAAAAGACTCATTCACGAATATCAAAGACTCATCACCAAGAATAATTGATGAGTAAATTCTCTGTAGAGACGGCGATTTCTCGCCTCTCTCTAATGTGCCTGTGTTTTAGACGCGATAAATTGCGTCTCTACATGGGGCCCTTTTTTACTTTCAGGCATTCCCCTACTTATTCTCTGACTTTTCACGGTATCTGGAAAACCTCTCTCTAAATCTCTCTCCTAAAAGGAGAGAGACTTTGAATTTTCCCCCTTCCCGCGACGTGTTGGGGGTTAGGGGGTTAGGTTTTTCGTGCGCTTTTCCACATAACGTGAAAAGTCAGACCTATTCTAGTAGTCTGCCAACCCAAAAATGCTAAGTGAGGACTGGGGAAAGGGGTAAGGGATTTAAACCCTTTACCCATTCCCCCTGCCCCTTATCCCCAGAGGGGGCCCCACCTTCCCCTTTACCCCGCCAAGTGAACTTGGCGAACTACTAGGTTCTCCCAATAGGATGAATTGTCATTTTGATAACCAAGTAACAATAGGGTAGTCAAGTAGAGGATAAAAATATGTCATCTGCTCAAGCGCCCTCCTTACCACCGTTGATTCCGCGCGAAATTCTGTTTGGGAATCCCGAAAAAACTAGCCCACAACTCTCCCCTGATGGCAAGTACTTGGCATATATCGCCCCCGATGAAAAAAATGTCTTGCAGGTATGGTTGCGAACTATAGGACAAGAAGACGACCAGATACTAACTGCCGACAAAAAGCGCGGTATCCGCATTTTCTTCTGGACTTATAACGCCGACCAGTTGATTTATATGCAAGACTCGGATGGTGACGAGAACTTTCACCTCCACTTGGTTAATATTCATTCCAAAATTGTGCGTGACTTAACGCCATTCCAGGGTGTAAAAGCAGAACTCGTAGAACTGGAACCTAAATTTCCAGATGAAGTGCTGGTAGCGTTGAACTTGAACAATCCCCAAAAGTTTGACGTTTACCGCATCAACCTTAAAAATGGTGCGGTTGAGTTCGACACTGATAACCCCGGTAACATTATCAGCTGGACATCTGACGCTGAGTTCCAAATACGTGCAGCGACAGCTAGTACACACGATGGTGGTTATGACCTCTTATTGCAGAAACCAGATCAACAGTGGGAAATTCTCCGCCATTGGGGAGCAGAAGAAGAAGGGAATTCTGTTAGCTTCTCAGATGATGGTAAAACCCTTTATATTCAAGGCAATCACGATGCTAACGCCAAACGTCTGCTAGCTGTTGACTTAGATAGCCGTCAAGAAACTGTCATTGCTGAAGATCAACAGTATGATGTCGTGGGGATAATTATTCACCCATTGACGCGAGTTATCCAAGCAGTTTCTTTTTACAAAGATAAACAAGAATGGCAGGTAATTGACCAAAGTATCGCCACAGATTTTGAGGAAATCGCTAAGGTGCGTCCTGGAGAATTCTCCATAATTAGCCGCGACTTGGAAGATAAAACTTGGGCTTTAGCTTATAGAACTGACGATGGCCCAGTTTATTACTATGCCTACAACCGAGAGTCCAAAACTAGCACTTTCCTCTTTAGTAACCAACCCAAACTCGAAACGTTGCAGTTAGCTTCAATGCAACCGATTTCTTACGAAGCGCGGGATGGCTTAACTATCCACAGTTACCTGACAACCCCTGTAGGAATACCTACGCAGAATCTCCCAACAGTACTACTAGTTCACGGCGGCCCTTGGGCGCGAGATACTTGGGGTTTCTCTCCCACAACGCAATGGCTAGCTAACCGGGGTTATGCTGTTCTGCAAGTGAACTTTCGCGGTTCCACTGGCTACGGTAAAGCATTTTTGAATGCTGGGAATCGGGAATGGGCTGGCAAAATGCACGATGATTTAATTGATAGTGTTAACTGGCTGGTAGAAAAAGGCATTTCCGACCCGCAAAAGATTGCGATTATGGGCGGTTCTTATGGAGGTTACGCCACTCTAGTAGGATTGACTTTTACACCAGAAATATTTGCGGCTGGTGTAGATATTGTCGGGCCAAGTAACCTAATTACGCTGATAGAAACTATACCGCCCTATTGGGAACCTTTGAAGGCAATGCTTTCTCATCGCGTTGGTAATTTAGAAACAGAAGAGGAGTTTCTGAAATCGCGATCGCCTTTATTTTTTGCTGACCGAATTCAAAAACCTTTACTCATCGGTCAAGGTGCAAATGATCCACGGGTGAAACAGTCAGAAAGCGATCAAATTGTCAACGCAATGCAGCAAGCTGGTTTACCAGTGCAATATGCACTTTACACAGATGAAGGACATGGTTTTGCCAGACCAGAAAATCGCTTGCACTTTTTTGCGATCGCAGAAGAGTTTCTCGCCAAATACTTAGGCGGTAGATTTGAACCTTTGGCAGATATCCCAGGTCATTCAGGAATAGTTAAATAAAGTTTCAAAATGGTGGTTAGTGTCATTCACCGACCACCTTAATATTTTCAATTTGGAAAGATTCATGCATACAACAACTTATTCTAATTTCATTAACCATTAGTGTGTTGACCATAATCTCAATTCTTTGTGCGATTTAATAAGAATTTTTCTGAGGCACTGGTTTGACCTTAAACTTAGATTCTAAGTTAGCATTATGGACAAATTTGAGAAAAACTCAAGTTTTTAATGGCAGATTTTGTATAAACTCTTACTGCTAATTCTTCTGGTTGTCCTAGACAATCACCATAACATCCGTTAACAAAAGCAGTCCCCCGATCTCCAACTAACTCAAGAACAAAACGACCAGCTTCTCCTCCAGCAGAAAAATCAGTTTGCTCATAGTGTCTACCTTCTGCAAACCCCTGTGTTTGTATATGACCGATATGATTTTTGAGTTGTTTGCACTCATTCAATTGAGTACTTGCTTGTTTGTAATAAGAGTTATACTCTCTAAAACCTAGATAATTTCTATATTCAATTGGTATAATTAATCCGGGAGTTAATTTTGTAGTACAAGCTATACAGTAAGGAATTAAAATTACTATTAATAATGGAAGTATATTTTTTAAAATATGATGGTTGCGATATTTTTTTTGATTTTGGATTTTACAAGATATATAAATACAAACAAAAGGTAATATTAGTAAAAAACTACAAAATAGATTAATTATAATAAATATATCTGTATATATCAATTTAGATGTGACTTTAAATGGGTTCCTCGGTGAATCTACTTTTGTTAAAATACTATCAATCGTCAAAGTTATAATTAGAATTATTGGAGATATAAACAGAAAAGCAGTTAGTAAATATAAAAATAGAATAATGCTATTAGTATTAATAGGTATAATTATTAAATTAAGAATGCAACCTAGAAGTGCAGCAATAATAATTGCGGAAAAAGAAAAATACTCATGTTTATCACCAAAAGTTAAAATAGTCGCTGTACTGCAACATAGAGCAACAAATAATGCCATAGAAAAACTAAAAGGAAAATAACCTGGGTTATCTAACCAAACTCCAACAAAATCATCTCTGAAAATAATACTTGGTAATGCTAATAAAATCAGAAAATGCAAACTAACCAGAAAGATTAAACTAGTAATAGTTGTGGTTGATGTTTTAGAATTTAAATAGTTATAAATTTTCTGCATTTTAAATTTTTTATTTATAAGAGTTAATTAAAATACTTAATTAGTAACTAGGAAATTGCAAATAAATTACCGCTTGCCTGTCTTTATTTTAAGTTTTTACTAAGAAATGGCATCATCCACATTGCTTTCTCCAGCGTTGAGTACTTGCTCTGCGGTTAGCTGTAATTCTGGGAAAATAGTAGAAGCGATCGCACTGTTTCCTGTAAATCTGGTTTCTTCATAAAACCCGTCAACTAATATCAGTACGGTAACTACATTTATTTGTGGATCAACAATCCAATATTCAGCAATTCCCCTCGCGGCATACTCGGAACGTTTGTAGCGATAGTCTCGATCTTCATTAGCTTTACCAGGAGAAACAACTTCGACAACTAATGCCGGAGGTGGCATATCGAGAGGGATTGTGGATCGCGTTGCACCTTCTAAGGCTGTTGCAAGTTCATCCGTCAGCACAACTAAGCCAGGAATGCGAGTTGTCGCACGAGAACCAGCAACAACAATTTCAACTTTGTTACTTAAGCGATTCACTGGGACGAACTTGAGGAAATTTACCAGCAAAAAGAGAGATATCTGGACATTTTTTGGGCTTTCGGGTGGCATTTCAACTAACTCACCTGCCACCAATTCATATTGGCTATCGGTGCGATCGTCATACTTCAAATATTCCTCAAGCGTTAGATGTTTGCCAGCGATCGCAGTCATTGAATTATTCAATCCTAAATCCAAAATTAGTCAGTAGGAAAATCTTAAAACAGCACCTACAATTCAGTAAACTTCATCATGAGTGCCAATATCAATTAGCAAAATTTCCTCTTCCCCAGATTCTATATTTTGCACGAAGTTAAAGACAATGCGACAATCATAGTCGACTGAACACGCCCAAGCTCCAGACAGTTTGCCTTTAAGTTTATGAGTCTGCAACAATGGATCAAATGGATCGGCGGTTAGTAGTGCTAACCGCTCTCCAATCCGCTCTTGTAATTCTGGCTGTCGTCGTACCAATCGCTTAAATGCTCGTTTAAACGATGATGCCAAAACTACAGTTATCACTTGCGTAACTCATCCATTATTTGAGTAACTGTACCACGGAACACTTTTCCCGACTGGTATTCTACTTGTGCTTGAGCGATATTAGCAGCAATTTCAGAACGCCGCCGTTCTGCCAACCGATGACTTATCAGATCAATTAATGTTTCTTGTTCATCTACTGATAAGTTTTCGATACTTTCTAGAACTTGATCTAACCGGGAAATTGAGGTCATTATTTATTGTTACCTTGCTTGCAGTACATAACCATTACATCAGTCCTAAAATTGCTGCAAAAACCGCAAATCGCTAGCATACAATCGACGAATATCATCGATTTGATGTAACACCATTGCAAAGCGTTCTACACCAAAACCGGCAGCAAACCCTGTATAAACTTCTGGGTCATAACCCACAGACTTAAGTACATTTGGATCGACCATCCCGCAGCCCATCACTTCCAGCCAGCGCCCATTCCACTGCAAATCTACTTCAGCAGATGGTTCAGTAAAGGGGAAATAACTGGCGCGGAAGCGAATTGGTAAATCGCCAAATATTGCTTGTAAAAATACTTTAATTGTGCCCTTGAGGTCTGTAAAAGTTAGCCCTTCATCAATGGCTAAAAGTTCTATCTGATGGAAAACTGCTGAGTGAGTCGCGTCTACATTATCTCGCCGATAAACTCGCCCTGGAGCCACAACCCGAATCGGTGGTTCTTCTCTTTCCATGTAACGAATTTGTACCGAAGATGTATGAGTCCGTAAAAGATTACCATCTGGCAGGTAGAAGGTATCCTGCATATCACGCGCGGGGTGGTCAGGCGGGGTATTAAGAGCCTCGAAATTATAATAATCTGTTTCCATCTCTGGCCCTTGAGCCACGGTGTAGCCCATACCAACAAAGATATCCAGCGCCCGGTCGATAATGCCGTTGAGGGGATGAATGCGACCTTGGGGGCTGTAAATACCCGGCATAGTTACATCCAGAGTTTCTGCCTCTAGCTGTACCTGAATTTGTGCGGCTTCCAGGGCGACGCGTTGCTGGTCTAGACTAGTTTGCAAAGATTCTTTGACTGTATTGGCGATCGCTCCAATTTTCGGTCGTTCCTCTGCACTCATTTGCCCCATACTTCGCAACAGTGCCCCCAGTTCCCCTTTTTTACCCAGATAGTTAACTCTGAGTTCCTCCAGACGTTCTAAGGTGTCGGCGGCTGCGATCGCTTTTTCTCCTTCTTGCCGCAGTGCTAAAAGTTGAGCTTCTAAATTGCTAGTCATTAGTTATTAGTCATTGGTCATTAGTCATTAGTCTATAGTCAAAAGCTGTGAACTGGTCGATAAATAAACTTACAGCCATACCATTAACATCAGCTAAAGGTGAGGGTTGAAACCAAACCTCTGTTTTGTTTATCAGTTAGAGATGATTGGGCTAGTACAGCGGGCGCGTAAATCCAGCTAACATCTCACTTAACCAGACTTGGGGATTGATCAACTTGTCTTAAAGGTAAGCAAAGTTCCACCACACTGTCTAGTGAGTATAAATGTTTTTTTGCTGCTTGTGACCTCAGACATTGACAAATGGCTAATAACAAATAACTAATAACTAATGATCGATGACCAATACTTCGGCTTCTCTACGAGACGCACTCGCGTTCGCGTTAGTTGAATCTCGACTTCGCTCGATTACCGCGCAGCGATGCCTGAGCGCAGTCGTTGTGTCGAAACTCAGTACAAGTGACCAATGACCAATGACTATGAAATTACTAATTAGCAACGATGATGGCATTTCTGCCTTGGGGATTCGTACTCTAGCCAACTATTTGGCAGAGGCTGGTCATGATGTGAGTGTAGTTTGCCCAGATCGAGAGCGATCGGCAACTGGACACGGGTTAACTTTACACCAACCCATTCGCGCCGAAATTGTTGAAGGGATTTTTCATCCTGCTATCAAAGCTTGGGCTTGTGATGGTACGCCTTCAGATTGCGTCAAATTGGCGCTGTGGGCTTTGCTGGAAACTCCCCCAGATTTGGTTCTCTCTGGTATTAATCAAGGTGCGAATTTGGGAACTGAAATCCTGTATTCTGGCACTGTTTCTGCGGCAATGGAAGGTTTAATTGAAGGCATTCCCAGTGTAGCGCTGAGTCTTATAAGTCATACATCTAAAGACTTTCAAGCTGCTGCTAAGTTTGCCACAGTTCTTGTAGACCAGCTAGCGCAAAAGCCGCTGCCAGATTTAATGTTGCTCAACGTCAATATTCCTGCGGTCAAATGGGAAGAAATTGCCGGAGTTGCTCTCACTCGTCAAGGTCTACGGCATTACATTGATGTGTTTAATAAACGAGTCGATCCTCGTGGAAAAACGTACTACTGGTTAACTGGAGAGGTAATTGAGGATGTGGAACCCCCAAGCGGATTAAATCTGCCTCAAAATGTACCGGCAGACGTAGAAGTTGTACGTAAAAACTACATCAGTATTACTCCGTTACAATACAATCTTACTTACGCAACTGGATTAGAGAAATTATCGGAGTGGGAATTCAATTCTCCTGGAACCATTTGATTTACCAAGAAAAAAATGTGGTTATTCAAATACATCACGGAAAAAGTAGGCTATAACGTAGGGGCACTCTTGAAATAACCGATACACATTCACCCCAAAACCTGGGAAATTCTAACTGACGTATTTCATTCACATTTACACAATCAGCCAGAAACAGGATATGCTGTTTTACCAAGAAATCCTCCCTCTAGCAAAATCGGTAAGACAGCATAAACTTTAGACCAAATCAGTAACAATTTTTTCATTTATCGCCCGCTCAGTCCAGCAAGCAACACCCATGTCTAGGATAGAGAATCAATTTACCGTACAATTTTGGGGCGTTCGCGGCAGCATCCCCAGCCCAGGGCCACACACTGTTCGTTACGGCGGTAATACCCCTTGCATATCAATGCAAGCGGGCGATAAACGCTTAGTTTTCGATGCTGGCACGGGACTACATGTTTTGGGGCAATCTTTGTTGCGCCAAATGCCGTTAGAAGCTCACATATTTTTTACCCACTCTCACTGGGATCACATGCAAGGTTTTCCCTTCTTTACTCCAGGGTTTGTAAAAGGGAATGACTTTCATATTTACGGCGCGATCGCACCTGATGGTTCTACCATAGAACAGCGCCTCAACGATCAAATGTTGCACCCGAACTTTCCTGTACCCTTGCAAATTATGCAAGCCAATTTAAATTTCTACGATGTTCGACCGGGGCAACCAATCCATATCGATGACCTGATCGTAGAAACAGCACCTTTAAATCATCCAGGTGAAGCTGTTGGATACCGCGTCAACTGGCGTGGTGGTGCTGCTACTTACATTACTGATACCGAACATTTTCCCGATCGACTCGATGAGAATGTGCTGTGGCTAGCTCGTAATGCTGACATTTTGGTTTACGATTCTACCTACACAGACGAGGAATACCACTCGCCAAAATCCCCGAAAGTGGGCTGGGGACATTCTACCTGGCAAGAAGCTGTAAAAGTGGCACAAGCTGCCAATGTCAAAACTCTGGTGATTTACCACCACGATCCGGCGCATGATGACGACTTTTTGGATCGTGTCGGCAAAGAAGCAGCTGCGAAATTTCCTGGTGCTATTATGGCACGGGAAGGATTGGTACTTCAGGTTCCCACTTCAGTTGCCTTATCAGAATCTTTTCCTGTTAGCAAGTTTTCTACTTAAAGATTGCGATCGGAGGAATTGGAGATTTTAGATTAGATTGGTGATCAGAGGCTTTCAGTGCGAGAGCGTACCTGTTGGCTGTACGCTGAGACAGCGCTGCCCAGAGTTGTCACGCCGACACAGGATTGGTGCGACAACAGGAGGACACACTAGTCATTGGTCATTGGTCATTAGTTATTTACAAATGACAAAGGACAAAGGACAAATTGGTACTACAAAACCTGTCCTCCTCAAGGCGGTTTACCATAGGGTAGCTTCCTGCTGATAACTAAAATAAACCTAAAATCTCAGAATCCACGTGCTAAATTTGTCTAAAAATGGGTGTTCTGTGCGGGTTGCTTTTTCGAGCGAAGGGCTACTAACGCCGACTACTGTTGCCCTTGGCAAGTTTGATGGTGTTCATCTTGGTCATCAAAGGGTAATTCAACCAGTCTTGCACGCTGGTGGTCACTTATCAGTAGCTAGTAGTCCGCACTCAAAGGAAAATCAACTGACAAATCAAGAATATACCTACTCAACAGTTGTCACCTTTGACCCCCATCCACAGGAGTTCTTTACAGGGCAACCCCGGACTTTGTTAACGCCACTGGATGAAAAAGTCCAACAATTGCGATCGCTTGGGGTAGAACAACTGGTACTACTACCTTTTGACAAAGAATTGTCTGCGTTGACCCCCGAAGAATTTGTCGAAAAAATTCTCGTGCAACAACTGCGATGCCAACGAATTAGCATCGGGCAGGATTTTTGTTTTGGCGAAAAGCGCAGTGGTACTGCTCAAGATTTGCAATTACTCGCCGCCAAGCACAATATTCCCGTTACCATCGTTCCTTTACAAACTTATACAGGTGACTCGCCTACCCAAAGTAGTTGCGTCAGTACTACTCCAACTCAGGATGCCCGCATTAGCACTTCATTGATCCGCCAAACCCTTGAGCAGGGAGACATCGAAAACGCAAATCTGTTACTAGGACGCCCCTACACCCTGCTTGGTGATGTCGTTCAAGGTCAACAATTGGGCAGAACAATTGGCTTTCCTACCGCTAACCTCCAATTACCAAAAGAAAAGTTTTTGCCTCGCCAAGGAGTCTACGCTGTCCGTGTTTTCACTCTCAGTGAAACATCTGATACTGCTCCTAGTGAGAACTTGGGCGTCATGAATATCGGTAATCGTCCAACTGTAAACGGTACTTGTTCATCTGCGGAAGTACATTTATTCGATTGGTCTGGTGATTTGTATGGCAAAAAACTGCTTGTGCAGCTAGTTAAATTTTTGCGCCCCGAACAAAAATTTCCTTCTCTCGAAGCCCTGAAAACACAAATTCAACTTGACTGCGTTGTTGCTAGAGAAGTTTTGAGTACTTAGTGGGAACAATAGATAGGGCATTGGAAGAGGCAGAGGGGCAGAAGGAAAAAACTTACTGCAACTTCTCCTCTGCTCCCCTGCTCCCCTGCTCCCCACTCCCACTCCCTACAACGCATGAGAGAAAAAATCGACACTTTAACACAAAATCTAGCTCTTACCATCGTTGGTAAAGCTGAGGCAATACGTTTAGTGCTAGTAGCATTGCTAGGTGGTGGTCATGCTCTCTTAGAAGATGTCCCTGGTGTTGGTAAAACCCTGCTTGCTAAATCTTTAGCTCGTTCACTCGATGGCAAGTTTCAACGGCTACAATGCACTCCTGATTTACTGCCAACTGATATTACCGGCACCAACATCTGGAACCCAAAAAGCGGCGAATTTACTTTTCTTCCTGGGCCAGTCTTTACTAATGTGCTATTAGCTGACGAAATTAACCGCGCTACACCCCGCACTCAGTCAGCTTTATTAGAAGTTATGGAAGAACATCAGGTAACAGTCGATGGTGTCTCTCGTGCAGTTCCTCAGCCCTTCTTTGTGATTGCCACTCAAAACCCTATCGAGTATCAAGGTACTTTTCCTCTGCCGGAAGCGCAAATGGATCGGTTTATGTTGTCGCTGAGTTTGGGCTATCCTTCTGAGGCAGAAGAACTCTTGATGCTGCAAAATCTCCAAAATGGTGTGAGGGTTGCTGATTTACAGCCTTGTATTACCTTGGCAGAAGTACAGGAATTGCGTTACCTCTGCTCTCAAGTGAAAGTGGCAACTTCCTTGCAACAATACATTCTCGAATTAGTGCGGGCAACACGTCAAGATGAGGAAATCGCCCTTGGTGTCAGTCCACGTGGCACATTAGCATTACAACGGGCTGCTCAAGCGTTAGCTTTTCTATTAGGGCGTGATTATGCCATTCCCGATGATGTGAAATTTCTTCTGCCTTATGTTCTATGCCATCGCCTTATTCCTAGAGGAGGACGCAATTCAAGAACTGTTGTTGAGCGATTATTGCGATCGGTTTCTATTCCTTAATCCAACGTGACTTCGATGAGTTAAAAAGAGGAGAGCCTTGCAGCAAGCAAAAACAGGGCAGCGCTTACCACTATCTCAAATGTGGAAGGGAATTGATGCCGAATGAACAGCCATCGGTATTAATCAATTTAACTCCTGAATATAAACAAAACTTGCGTGACCTTTCAAAAAGATTTCGCAATATTCGCTCTGATGTTCAACCGATTATAGAGCAATTACAGCAAGGCAATTTTGTCGGTGATGCCTACGGCGGGCTACGCCTACGCATTGCGGGCATTGGTGAGGAATATGTTGTTCGTAAGATGAGAGTTCGTAACAGTAGTATCCAAAAAGGTAAGAGCGCTGGATATCGATTGATTTATCAAGTTGAGTCACATACAAGTAATTTGCTACTAACGATTTCTTCCAAGTCTGACCGAGAAGATATTGGTGCAAATGAAATCCGGGCTGATTTTTCTAGTGAGTCAGGTTAAAACTACTAGAACTTTTTCCTTGCATAGTCAGTGGTGCGCTGAATAAATATTTATATTACTGTTATCGATATGAAAAATGTGTTGCTTGACAAAACTACTTACACAAAATTTGAAACACTGCCAATACTGCGTAAGTCTTATGATTAGCACAAGCGCCACTTTTAAATATTTGGGAATGTGAGGAATGTCAATTTTTGTTAAGCGCAAAATCCGCGATGCCTACGGCGGGCTACCCCAACGCCAAGCACTACAGCCAAGCGCCGAACGTGAATTCAAACGCCAATTTTTCGGTTTACTTCTGGTAATTGTAACGTGGAGTTTAGCTATGGGCTGGCTTCTAGCCTTGGCAACTAACGCCCAAAGTGCAACTCCTCCCGCTGAAATTGGCACTGTTGACGTAGTACCTGCACAATACCAACTGGGGCAAGAACTGTATTTAGAAAATTGCTCCAGATGTCACATTCCCATACCACCATCTGTTTTACCTACCCAAACTTGGAAAAATCTCCTGCAAGACTCGCAGCACTACGGCGCACAACTCCAGCCTTTAGTCGACCCGCCACGCATCTTGGTGTGGAAATATCTTTCGACTTTCTCCCGTGTCCAGCTAGACGACGAAGAAACACCATATCGCCTCAACAACTCGCGTTATTTCAAAGCTTTGCATCCAGGAGTTGAGTTACCACGTCCCGTCCAGGTTGGTAGTTGTGTCAGCTGTCATCCCAGTGCTAATGATTACAATTTCCGCCGCCTGACATCACAAGAGGCAGAGGGGCAGAGGAGATAGGGGGCAGAGGGGAAAGATCCTGAGAAAGTTTCCCCCTGCTCCTCTGCTCCTCGGTAACAGAGCGTTGGTCATTGAGCGTAGCCGAAATGAGCCGAAGTGCTGCCCCCCTGCTCTCCCATCTGGGGGCAAAATGATACTATGAAGAAAGAGTAAATATAAGATAAGAGTTCAAACCAATCATTTAATAAACTGATTGGCTAGTTTTTATCCTGTTTTTGAGGTAATTCTCATTTCACACCCATCCACAACCAAGACGTTTGGGCTGGGTTAAATGTTTATAATCAATGCCGGCCCTTTAATTCCCATCCCCCTTGATTCAGTTCTATAACCTGCCATGCTAAAACTTTTGTTGGGCGACCCCAACGCTCGTAAGCTTAAAAAATACCAACCTTCTGTTACTGAAATTAACCTTTTAGAGGAAGAAATTAAGGTTCTTTCCGATGATCAGTTAAAAGGTAAAACCGTCGAATTTAAACAACGGCTCGCCAAAGGCGAAACCTTAGATGACATATTGCCAGAAGCTTACGCCGTTGTCCGGGAAGCAGGATGGCGAGTTTTAGGTTTAAAGCACTTTGATGTCCAACTCCTTGGCGGTATCATTTTGCACGTGGGGCAAATTGCCGAGATGAAAACTGGTGAAGGTAAAACACTAGTTGCCACCTTGCCAAGTTACTTAAATGCCCTTACTGGTAAAGGTGTACACGTCATTACCGTAAACGATTACCTGGCTCGTCGGGATGCTGAATGGATGGGACAGGTGCATCGGTTCTTGGGGCTGAGTGTGGGGCTAATTCAGTCAAGCATGACTCCTAGCGAACGCCAGAAAAACTACGACTGTGATATCACTTATGTTACCAACAGCGAGGTCGGCTTCGACTATCTGCGGGATAACATGGCGACATCAATGGCAGATGTGGTGCAACGTCCGTTTAATTATTGCGTAATTGATGAGGTGGACTCGATTTTAGTTGATGAGGCGCGGACACCACTGATTATTTCTGGGCAGGTGGAAAGACCTACAGAAAAGTATTTACAAGCTGCTGAAATAGCATTCACACTCAAAAAAGACGAACATTACGATGTAGATGAAAAAGCTCGTAACGTTCTATTGACAGATGAAGGGTTTGCGGAATCAGAAAATCTTTTGGGAGTCACAGATTTATTTGACCCAGAAGATCCTTGGGCACACTTCATTTTCAATGCAATTAAAGCCAAAGAACTTTTCCTCAAAGATGTAAATTACATTGTCCGCAATGGTGAAGTAGTAATTGTGGATGAATTTACTGGGCGGGTGCTAGCCGGACGGCGTTGGAGTGATGGATTACACCAGGCGATTGAAGCGAAAGAACACGTAGAGATTCAGCCAGAAACTCAAACTCTGGCGACAATTACTTACCAAAATATGTTCTTGTTGTATCCAAAACTCGGTGGAATGACAGGAACGGCAAAAACTGAAGAACCAGAATTTGAAAAAATTTACAAACTCGAAGTTGCGGTAATTCCCACCAACCGCGATCGCAGACGTGAAGATTTGTCTGATATGGTGTTCAAGACAGAAGCAGGCAAGTGGGGAGCGATCGCCAGAGAATGTGCCGAAATGCACCAACTCGGCAGACCTGTGTTAGTGGGAACCACTAGTGTAGAAAAATCTGAACTTCTTAGTCGGCTACTGAAGCAGTTGGAAATTCCCCACGAATTACTCAACGCCCGACCGGAAAACGTCGAGCGTGAGGCGGAAATCGTCGCTCAGGCAGGACGCAAAGGTGCTGTCACTATTGCTACTAACATGGCTGGTAGAGGTACAGACATCATCCTGGGTGGTAACTCCGAATATATGGCACGTCTAAAGCTGCGGGAATACTTTATGCCCCGGATTGTTATGCCAGAAGATGAAGATACCTTTGGCGTTCAAAGAGCAGCCGGATTGCCTACAGGACATGGTGGTGGTCAAGGCTTTGTCCCTGGAAAGAAAGTCAAAACTTGGCGGGCTTCACCAGAAATTTTCCCCACCCAGTTGACAAAAGAAACCGAAAAACTACTCAAAGATGCAGTAGAAATTGCAGTGCGTGAGTATGGTGAACGTAGTTTACCGGAATTGGAAGCTGAAGAAAAGGTAGCTGTAGCGGCAGAAAAAGCTCCCATTGATGACCCTGTAATCCAAAAATTGCGGGAAGCTTACAACCGCGTCAAGCAGGAATACGAACAATTTACTACCCGCGAACATGATGAGGTAGTGGGAATCGGTGGTTTGCACGTAATTGGTACAGAACGCCACGAATCGCGGCGGATTGATAACCAGTTGCGCGGACGTGCAGGAAGACAAGGCGACCCTGGAACCACGAGATTCTTCCTCAGTTTAGAGGATAACCTACTGCGGATTTTTGGTGGCGATCGCGTTGCTGGGTTAATGAATGCCTTCCAAGTGGAAGAAGATATGCCCATCGAATCTGGGATGCTTACCCGCAGTTTGGAAGGCGCACAGAAAAAAGTTGAAACTTACTACTACGACATTCGGAAGCAGGTGTTTGAGTATGACGAGGTGATGAATAATCAACGTCGTGCTATTTACGCCGAACGCAGACGAGTCCTAGAAGGGCAAGATTTGAAAGAACAGGTGATTAAATACGCTGAAAAAACGATGGATGACATCGTTGACTACTACATCAACGTAGACTTGCCCTCGGAAGAGTGGGAGTTAGAAAAGTTGGTTGAGAAAGTCAAAGAATTTGTCTATTTGCTAGCGGATTTACAAGCGAGTCAACTAGAAGATATCACAGTCAGCGAGATTAAAGCCTTCCTCCACGAACAGGTACGAATTGCTTACGACCTCAAAGAAGCGCAAATTGACCAAGTTCAACCTGGACTAATGCGCCAAGCTGAACGCTTCTTTATCTTGCAACGCATTGATACATTGTGGCGGGAACATTTGCAACAAATGGATGCCTTGCGCGAATCGGTGGGGTTACGTGGTTATGGGCAAAAAGATCCGCTGATTGAATACAAGAGCGAGGGTTACGAACTCTTCTTGGATATGATGGTTAACATTCGCCGAGACGTTGTTTACTCGTTATTCATGTTCCAGCCGCAGCCTCAGCAGATGGCGCAGGCATCATCAGAGATGGTGTAGTAGAGAATATATTACGCAGAGACGCAAAGGCACAGAGAGTGCTTTTGCGTCTTTTGATAATCTCTGCCTTATCGATTCATCATCTGTTAGATATTGACAAAGAACTTCTTTATCAACGGATCTATGATGTTCTCAATCCTGGAGGGATATTTATCAACGCCGATCAAGTTCTTGGCAAAACGCCTGATTTAGAACAACTTTACCGTCAACACTGGTTAGATTCTGTCCGCGCGAAAAATATCTCAGAAGAGGATCTCAAAGCTGCACAAAAACGTATGGAATAGGATCGCATGGCAACCCTTGATATTCAACTTAGTTGGCTAGAAGCGGCTGGGTTTCAAAATGTCGATTGCTGTGACAAAAATTTTAGCTTTGCTGTTTTTGGTGGTTATCGACCAACTATTTAACCGCTATTTTTGCGATCGAGATTACAGGCAGAGGAGAAGGGATTATTTACCAGAACAGTAGCTATTAATTTCGTTGACTATAGAACTTTCTTCCCTACTACTCTTTTGCAGAGATACCAAAAAGCCCTTTGCTGCTGGTAGATTCTTTTTATCTATGGCTGTTGCTGCATTATTCAATTCCTTGCTGATGTTCTGATAGAGTGTGAGAAAGCGTCCTTGAAAACCTTGCAATTTTTCATCTTTAATTTCTAGTGCTTTCATCTCCTTGGCAAGTGGGTCGATCTTACCAGCAAGTTCAGTTAGAGCTTTGGAACCTTTTGCGGGATTGGGATTTTTACCGAATTGCTGACCTAGAGTAGATGCCTGATTGGCAACTTTTATGACTTTGTTACATTGAGCAACTTTACTTTCGCCACAACCTGCAAATAATAAAGCGATCGCAGTAGTGACTGAAAGTATAAAATTTTGTTTAAATACGCGTTGCATAGGTTCTATGAGCTCCATCTATGTTTAGTGAAAGTTGGGCAGTAGAAATGGATGATTGGCAAAAATACTTTTTCTAAAAAGAATCTTTATTTCTGTTTTTAACTTTTTTCTACCCTGTTACTTTATACTTCATTTTTCCAACAACGTGTATGTAATTATACGCAAAAATCTCTATTTTAGATTGTATAGTTGTGTCGTCCTTTACTCTACCAATTTTGGAGTTATAGCCGTAGTCACATAGATTACGACAGTGTTGATTGCTCAAAGGCATGAAACGACTGGGTTTTTATTCAGCACTCAGCACTCAGCACTTTGCTATAACTTCAGTGTGGCAGTAGTATTGGCTTTAACATTCTTTGATTCCCACAACATCTGGTGGTATTCAATTTTGCGCCAAGTTCAACCATTTCGTTGTAATGGTTATAGAAAGCATGGCCTGATTGCCCAGGGGTGTGAATTGCTACTGAGTTATCTAAATTTCTCAAATCTACAATATAATTGCTGGCAGCAGTGCGGAATTACTGCTAGTTTTGGGTGCGATTGATTTGGGTTAAGAGTTTTGAGCAAAATAGCAGGTTCAATTTTGCTCTCTAAATTTCTCCCCAAGTTGTAAGCCATTACCGTAAGCTTGCAGGTATGCCTTTATCTCTGCATTAATTTCCTAAATTTCTTGCTGTGCCACTTTCTTGAGCAAAGGATTGACGGACAGTGTAGGTGGAAAATCCCACTAACAATAGCTCTAGCACTAACAGGAAAATCAGAGTAATTTTGAGTCTTTTACGTAACCAACCTTTCCTGGAGTTTTTCCTTTGAGCTTCTCGTGGCATTGTTTAGTGAAATTAGGCAATCCTACAAGGTATTTAATCAGAATCTTTAGAAAAGTGCGATCTGTCCATTTAAAATATGCTTGAGTAGACAGCTAAAATTTTGTTTAGCTCCCAGTAGAACAATAGTATCGCTCTCCTATTTTCCAAAGCTGGAGCGCAACTATTAGAAAGATAATGCCTGCAATTGGCGATACATAACAAAACCACAAAGGCACTAAAAAAGCATTTTCTTTTTCAAGTACTGCAAGCAAAGGGAAATAGCTGACACAAGCAAGCGGTATCAAGAAAGTAAAGAATCGCTGAAACCACTTGCTATAAATTGCAAGAGGGTACTGAGCCGTTTCAACTCCTCCATAAGTGAGGATATTCATAATTTCGAGAGATTCAATAGTCCAGAAGGTGATGGTTGCTTGCATAATGACAATGCCAACAAAGAGCGCAACCCCACCAAGAAATGAAGTGCCTAAAAGCCATAAAGTTTTAAAAGTTAAAGAAATGTGGAGAGATGAAAGTGACCACCACATAACAACAATTCCTTGAAAAAGTCTTCCGATTCGTTTTAAAGTAAACTCTTTACCTAACAATTGAAGTGCTGTGGTGCGTGGACGAACAAGTAAACGGTCGAAGTCTCCACTTTTTATTATTGTTGTAAATGAGTCGAACCCTTTTCCAAGCGCATCAGCACAAGCGAAAGAAATATTAATTACTCCATAAAAGAGAGCAACTTCATTTAAAGTCCATGTACCAATGCTATTAAAACGACTAAAAAGTGCCCAAACTCCAAAAAATTCAACAGCAGTTCCTAAAAACTGCCCTATGACTTGCAGCCAGAAAGAAACTTTGTATTGCATTTGCGACTTAAAAGATACAGAAATATATCGAAGGTAAAGTACAAAATCATTCATAGTCCTTTATAATTTGTATCTAAAATAAATTACCTAACCTATATCCGCTTAAAAAATTACGAATTAGGTTGCCGAGCAAAGCCGAGGTACGAATTATTGACTTATCCTCCCTGAATTACAAGCTTTCTGATGCCATATTTCACAAGAACACGCCCAAAGATAACAATAACAACTATCCAGAAAGTTTGATGCAGCAAAATATAAAATAGGGCGTTTGGTTGAAGATTACCAGTAAAAAGACGAAAAGGTTTATCAATTAGTCCTGAAAAAGGAAGTGCGTTCAAAAAAGGCTTGCTCCACTCAGGAAAAAGTGGCAACGGAACAATCATGCCAGAGAAGATCGTCACAAGAGTAGGTAGAATACTATTAATTCCCTCGCCTGAAATTGTCCACATTATTGATACAGTCAGAAGCATAGTTAATGCAGACGAAAGTAAAATTGCGCCAATAAAAGAGAGAAAAAAGGCAACAAAAGAAGCAAAGGAGGGTGGAAAAGAAAGCGACCATTCATCAAGCCCCAAAAGGGGAAAAAGAAAAATTGTAACTCCAAGAAGGGGAATAGCACGCAGGATCAGGGGCGTTGTGCGAAGTGCCAAAGCGCGAGTAAACCAAAAATTATAAAGGTCTGTGGGTCGAAGAATATCGTATCCTACAGCACCAGTTCGGATGAGTTCTTGAATATCTCTATCACCTCCCCAAGGGACAATCGCCATTAAAAACGCCTGTCCCAGCCACACATATCCTACAGCTTGTTGGAAAATCATAGGTTGAGGAGAGGTTGTATGAGTAAAGAATGCCTGTAAAACCATTACTTTCACTAACCCCCAGAAAAGCTGAGTTCCAACGCCAGCTAAAGCAGCAGTACGGTATTGCAACAGCAGTGTAAATCTAGCAACAAACAGTGACCAATATGCTTTCATGGGACAATTCCTGCTGAAATTGCATAAAGTTCAGCAACTATCTCCTCAATGGGTGGATTTTCCACAAAAAGATCCTCTACTTCGTGTTGCGAGGTAACTTGGCTAATTAAAGACGCAGCAGAAAGCTTTGTGGGATCGAAGGATAGAGTTACGGTGCGACCTTCTTTAGAGATAATACTGACTCCTTCTTCTTCAAAAAAGAAATCATCATTTGCTAGGTCGATTCTTAAGTACCGACGCGAGGAAACTTGAGAACGCAGTGCTGCTAGAGTTCCATCACAAAGGATTTCACCTCCACCAATAATAATTATGCGATCGCACAATGCCTCTATATCATCCATATCATGAGTAGTCAGGATGGTGGTCACTTGATGAGTTTTATTCAACGCTTTGATAAATTTTCTGACTGCAAGCTTGGAAACTGCGTCAAGCCCGATGGTGGGTTCATCAAGAAAAAGAATTTCCGGTCTGTGAAGCATTGCAGCTGCAAAGTCGCATCGCATCCTTTGACCAAGGCTTAACTGCCTTACCGGAGTCGAGAGAAAACTTCCAAGACCAAGCAAATCAATCATTTCTTCGCGTGTCTGGCGATACTCCGATTGCGGAACGCGATAAATATCCCGCAGCAAATCGAAAGACTCAATCACTGGTAAATCCCACCAGAGTTGCGTTCTTTGACCAAACACTACACCAATGCGATTAACGTGCTTGATTCGATCTTTCCAAGGAGTTCGTCCGCCAATTAGGCATTTTCCACTGGAAGGTACGAGAATACCGCTTAAAATTTTGATCGTGGTCGATTTACCGGCTCCATTTGGGCCAATGTATCCTACAAGTTCTCCCCGCTCTAGGGAAAACGAAACTCCTTTGAGAGCATAAACTTCTTTAGTTTTTCGCTGCACAAGTCCTCGTATTGAACCGAAAAGCCCAGAGGAACGTTCAGACACAAAGAAAGTCTTCCTGAGATTTTCGACAAGAATGTGAGACATATTTTGTTAGTCTGTTATCGCAAAGAAAGGCAGGAGGCAGTGTTTCGGCTACGCTCAACAACCAGGCAGGAGGCAAAAAATGGGCTTGGCTGGATTAAGAATTGTCTTGGTAGTAGCTGGGGTGAGTAATGTCGGAGCGATCGCTAGAGTAATGAAAGATTTCGAGATATATCATTTAATAATAGTAAATTGCCAATGCAATCCCCATGCCAAGAATCATTCTAGAAGTATCAGAGGAATTATCTCAACAATTAGCACAAGTAGGCGATCGCTTACCGGAACTACTTGCATTGAGTCTCCAACAACCAGCTGTACCAGCACAAGTTTACCGATATATCTTAGATTTTTTGGCTAGCAACCCCACTCCTGAACAAATTGCTGAATTTAAACCTACTCCCGAAATGCAAGAACGATTGCGTACTTTGCTAACACGCAGTAACACAGGTGAACTTACACCCACGGAGTTGAAAGAACTAGATGAGTATGAACGTATTGAACACTTAGTTGTGATGATTAAAGCAGGTAACTTATCTTATTTGACCAGCTGACCGTGAGTGTAAACTATATTCCGATTGTTCTTCGCCGACTCGTAGAAGAACGCGCAAACTACAGATGCGAATACTGCCAGTTACCCACAGGAGTTGCTTTTTTTCCCATGAAATAGATCATGTTATTGCCCAAAAGCACGGCGGTGTAACAAATGCTGATAACTTAGCTTTCACCTGCTGGAGATGTAATCGTCATAAAGGTACTGACTTAGGATCTTTTGATCCAGAAACAGGGGCTTTTAGTTTTTTGTTTAACCCACGCACTCAGAAATGGGCTGAACACTTCACCTTTTCAGAACTGGATCTGGTGGGATTAACGCCTACAGGACGTACAACGATTAGATTGCTACAAATAAATAGCGACGAACGACTAGCTGAACGGCAAAGATGGCGCTGAACTGTTCAGACCTGACGCAGGCATTCACTTACACAGCTAAAATGATTTCAAGGAAACTCTTCAGCAGAACCACAACGCTGAAAATTAGCCTGTAAGTATTATCTGGTGCGATCGCAGGAGGCAAAAAATGGGCTTGGCTGGATTAAGAATTGTGTTGGTAGAACCAGCTGGGCCGATCAATATCGGCGCGATCGCCAGGGTAATGAAAAATTTCGGTCTATATAATTTAGTATTAGTGAACCCCCAATGCGATCCGCTATCGACGGAAGCTTTGATGATGGCTGTTCACGCTCAGGAAATTATAGAATCTGCGGTAATAGTGGCAACCTTACCAGAAGCATTGCATGGATGTGTACGGGCGATCGCTACTACTGGTCGCGTTCGCAGTTTAGAAACACCCTTAGAAAATCCCCGCACTGCACTACCCTGGTTACTGGAGGAACCAGAAAAACCCACAGCACTGATTTTTGGCAGAGAAGACCGGGGATTAAGCAATGAAGAATTAAATTATGCACAGCGGTTTGTTGGCATTCCCACAAGTCAAGATTATGTCGCCCTCAATTTAGCTACTGCTGTAGCAATTTGTTGTTATGAATTGTCACAATCTGCCCAAAAACTTGACATTCAAACCTTACCTCAAACTGAACTCGCACCCTTGGATGTTATGGAAGGATACTACCAGCAATTAGAATCACTATTACTGAAAATTGGTTATGTATATCCCCATACGGCAGCTAGTCGGATGAGAAAATTTCGCCAATTGTATAATCGCGCTCACTTGAAAACTGGGGAGGTAGCCATGCTGCGAGGAATTTTGCAGCAGGTAGAATGGGTCTTGAAAAACCAGAAGAATAGTGAAAACTTGTAATTATTCGTTTAATATATACGCAATCATCTCCCCAAAATAATTAATATGGCTTAAACTAAACACAAAAATGCTACTTAGTGGCAAAGTGGAATTTGAGTATTAATATTGCTTAAAGATTAAGTTTGGGGCCAAGAGTCTGCAAGAAAACAGTCAAGTCGGTCACAAGGAGTAACGGTGTCAGAATCAAGTGGCGAACTAACAGCTTTCTCGCGGCGTCAACCCTTAAATCGCCGCCAGCAGCCACAAAAAGTTCAAAAAGTGGTCAAAAAGAGAGTTAAAGCTAACAATCAGCAGCAAACTACAAATGGACAAGAAGGGGCACTAACACGCCCAAAAAATCAAATTAGTCCTCCCCCGATCTCTGGCGCTACACGTAGGGTAAAATCGGGGTTAGTGATGCCAACGGCAGTAAAACCAATACCTAGTGTTAAGGGAAAAATTCCTCCCTTTCGACCGGGTGCTGTGATGGTTAAAACAGTGCGGATGGAAAAGCCAAAAACAGGCAGACGCTCATCGCGAAAAACCCAGTTAAAGCCAATGGCCAAAACCGTATTGTATGTTTTGCGGTTATTGATTGTGGGTATTGGGATGGGTGCAATTGTGGGTACTGTATTGTCAGTATTAGACCCAGCCAATCGTATCAGCACAAATTCGGCGTCGCAATCTAATAGTAATAGTAATGTGGCGCGATCGCAGCCACAACCTACCCAAACTCCCCCAGCCGCAGCTTCGAGTCTATACCTATCTCAAGAAATTACCTCTTTGAAAAATGCCGTGCAAAATTTGGCGGTCACCAACCCAAATCTCACACCGGGAATTTTCTTAGTAGATTTGGATACTGGTAATTATGTAGATATCAATGCCTCTACCAGTTTTCCGGCGGCTAGTACGATTAAAGTACCGATTTTAATTGCCTTTTTCCAGGATGTGGACGCGGGGAAGATTCGCCTAGATGAAATGCTGACCATGCAACAGGATATGGTGGCTGGCGGTTCGGGAAATCTGCAATACAAACCACCAGGAACTCAGTACGCCGCTTTGGAAGTAGTCACTAAAATGATTACAATCAGCGACAACACGGCGACAAATATGCTGATTGCCCGACTGGGAGGAATAGACGCTTTAAACCAGCGTTTCCGTAGTTGGGGATTGACAGCCACAACAATTCGTAATCAACTCCCAGATTTGCAAGGGACAAATACCACTAACCCCAAAGAACTAGCGAATTTGATGGCGATTGTGAGTCAAGGAAATTTAGTCAGTATGCCATCACGCGATCTCATGCTTGATATCTTGCGTCGCACCCAAAGAGACACTCTGCTGCCATCAGGTTTGGGGACAGGTGCAAGAGCATACCACAAAACGGGTGATATCGGTACAATGTTGGCAGATACAGGTTTAATTGTGGTTCCAACTGGCAAGCGTTATGTAGCCTCTGTAATGGTACAACGTCCAGCAAACGATCCTCGCGCCGAAAAATTGATTAGCTCAATTTCTCGTGCAGCCTACCAAGAGTTTAGCCAAAATGCTGTCACACCCAACACCACTACAAACACTGTACCCGCAAATGGTTATCAGCCCCAGGTTGGGAATCCTGCTTTACCTAACGGTACAACAGGCACTGCGCCTATGAGCATTTATCAGCCTCCTGTCGTCACTCCTGTACCTAACGGTATGGCAAGTACAGTACCCACAAACGGTTATCAATCTCCAGTTATGAATCCTCAGTATTATCCTCAAAGATAATTTGTAATTCGTAATACTCCCCAAATATGTGAAACTATTAAGATTTGATGATTTCATTAGGGTCTAAATTACCATTCAAATCTTAAGAGTTCCCAATTCCTAATCCTTCATTTTAAGCACCAAATGCAATTTATTTTGAATACTTGTAGTCAAGTGAATTGTTCTAATAATGTCTCAACACTAGCATTGCGATCCAAAAAAGAAAATAAATGCCAGTACCGCAGTTTTCCTTCTTTGTCTAATACAAACTGTGCTGGTAAAGGCGCCCCTAGTGCCTGCCCTGCTTGATATGTACGAAATACTCGACAACTAGGATCGCTCAACAGTGGCATTTTTAAGCCTAAATCTTTGACAACTATTTGACTTTGCCTTTCATCGGTACTAGTAATCATTAAAACTTCTATACCGCGATTTTTGAATTGCTCGTAGTTTTTATTCAAAGCTTTGATGTGAGGAAAACACAAAGGGCAATATTGCTTTTCGGTAAAAATGCGAGTAAAAGCAAGTAAAACTGGTTGTTTGCCTTTATAATCAGACAATTTTACTAAAGTTCCGTTAGTAATATCTGGCAGTTGAAAATCAGGTGTTCCCACTCCCAATCTGAGTTCATTGCTAGCTGGAACTGGTAAAAAATTACGGAAGAATCGCTCATTTAATAAGCCACTAAAGTCAGTTGAAGTCAACATATTTTTAGCCTTGGTTATTTAAATACTATTTTATAAAAAACCACAGATATTTACGGAGGTTAACATTGTTTAATGTGTATCTCTGTTTATCTGTGGTTTTCATTGATTTTGCTTTCAACTCCAAAAAGCTGGATTAGAGTTTTTTAGCTAGGGAAATTTAGACAGCAGAGAAGTAGACTTTAGACTTCACTGGGTCAGGATTCATGGTCTTGTCACCAGGTTGCCAACCAGCTGGGCAAACTTCATCAGGGTGAGACTGAACATACTGAATTGCTTGTAATGTCCGCAGCGTTTCATCAACGCTACGACCAAAAGCTAGATTGTTAATCGTGGCGTGCTGTATAATACCATCTTTATCGATGATGAACAGACCACGCAAGGCAATGCCTGCTGCTGGGTCAAGAACGTTGTAAGCGGCGCTGATCTCTTTCTTGATGTCGGAGACTAGAGGATAATTCAGGTCGCCGACGCCACCAGACTTACGATCTGTTTGAATCCAAGCGAGGTGAGAGAATTCACTGTCAACAGAAGCCCCAAGGACTTCAGTATTGATTTTCTTGAATTCTTCGTAGCGATCGCTAAATGCTGTGATTTCAGTAGGACAAACAAAGGTAAAGTCTAGTGGGTAGAAAAACAGAACGACATACTTACCGCGATAATCGGAAAGTTTGATTGTCTTAAATTCCTGGTCTACCACAGCCGTTGCTGTGAAATCGGGAGCTTGTTGACCAACGCGGAGGCTTCCTTCGGTTCCGTAAGTAAGGGACATTAACCTAATTCTCCTTTATCGGTTTAGTAGCGTTGGAATTTGGGTCAAGTAAAATTTACCCATCCACGCTCTCACAGTTTAATTACGATCTGTTACGACTATATCATACTCATAACGATTTTGAGTAGCAAATGCCTGATTTAGATACAAGAGAATGGTTACTTACCAACGGCTTAGGAAGTTTTGCCAGCGGTACAGTTTCTGATGTCCGCACGCGCACCTATCATGGTTGGCTGTTTGCCGCCACAAACCCACCTTCTGGAAGGACTCTGCTGTTTTCGCACCTAGAAGCTAGCTTGGAAATATTAGGGCGCGTTGTGGCACTGGGGACAAATGTTTGGGGTAACGGTCAGATTGACCGAACAGGCTACGAACAGCTACGCCGTTTTGATATTAACCCAGTTCCTAAATGGACTTGGGGTCAAGATAACTGGCAATTAACCAGACAATTGGTGATGCCCTATGGTTTGGTGGGGACTGGGGACGAGGGGCGGGGGAGCAGGGGAGCAGGGGAGCAGGGGAGCAGGGGAGAAGTTGCAGAAAGTTTTTCCCCTCTGCCCCTCTGCACCTCTGCCCCTCTGCCTCTTATACCCAATGCCCAATTTTGCCATCGAATTTTAATCCAGTATCGCTACGAGGGAACTGAAACAGCGATTTTACGGTTGCGACTGTTGATAGCAGAACGTGACTTTCACCACCAGCAGACTGCTAGTCAAGAATTACAGTTTTCACAATTGCTAGGGGAACAGCAAGTCTGTTTACAAGCAATCAATTCTGGGCGCTTCGGTATACCTTGGCACTTGCGCTGGACACAAGGAAATTATCAACCAGATGCAGTTTGGTATTGGGATTATAGATTGTCTGAGGAGACAAAACGGGGATTAGGCGACAAAGAAGACCTCCACAGTCCTGGTTACTTGATAGTCAAACTTCAACCAGGAGATACGGTGACTTTAGAAGCACGAGTAGGTTTTCCTGACTCAGTGCCAGGTGTTCTTACGGTCAAAACTTTCACAGAAGCTGTGGAGGCAGAGCAAGAAAGGCTCTCACAGATTTTTGGATGGAAAGAGAGAGGTACGGCAGCAGAGGAGCAGGGGAGCAGGGGAGATAAGGGGGACAAGAAAGAATTATTGAAAATCTCTCCCTTGTCTCCCCCTTCTTTCTTGTCTCCTTTGTCTCTTCTCCATGCCCAATGCCCAATGACGCCAGTTGCTTCAAGTCGGCAAAGCCGCCCAACGCACTGGCTCCCCAATGCCCACTCCCTAATCTGGCAACAACTACTCAAAGCAAGCGATCGCTTTATCGTCTATCGAGCCTCAATTGCAGGGCCTACGGTCATTGCTGGTTATCATTGGTTTAATGATTGGGGACGTGATACATTAATCGCTTTACCGGGGTTGGCACTAGTTCCACAGCGCTTTAACTTAGCAAAAGGAGTATTGCGAACTTTTGGACATTATTGTCGCCACGGTTTGATTGCGAATGCATTTCCTGATCTCAATGGCGAACCAATTTATAACAGTATTGATGCGGCGTTATGGTGGATTGAAACTTTAGGACTTTATTTAGAAGCTACCCAAGACTGGGATTTTTTGGCAGAGCAATTCCCTGTAGTACAGCAAATCTATAAAGCGTTTGTCGGTGGTACACATTTCAATATCCAGGTCGATGCTACCGATGGGCTAGTTAGTTGGGATGCTCGTGGTGTGGCTCTCACCTGGATGGATGTGGTAATTGGGACACACCCCGTCACACCCCGTTACGGGAAGCCAGTGGAAATCAATGCACTGTGGTATTCTGCTTTATGTTGGCTAAGTCAGTGGGCAGAGCGCTTGAGCCAAATGGAATATGGCTCACCAGTGCGTCTCATTAAGCAAGCACAGCGTTATGCTAACCAAGCACAACACGTGAAAACCTCACTGCAAAAGTTTTGGAATCCTCAGCTAGGTTATCTGTACGATACTATTGAGCCAGACGATCGCCGGAATTTTCAAATTCGTCCGAATGCCGTTTTGGCGCTGTCGCTACATCATTGTGGGTTTTCCGAACAGCAAGGGTGTCAGATATTAGATTTGGCAACTACCAGCTTGCTCACACCTTATGGTCTTCGCAGTCTCGATCCAGGAGATCCAGAATACAAAGGGAAATATGAGGGCAATCAACAACAACGCGATCGCGCTTATCATCAAGGCACTGTTTGGACTTGGCTAATTGGGCCGTATATTCGGGCTTGGCAACGTTTTTATCCACAACAATCGCTGCCTTTTGATTGGCAACCCTTGCTAGATCACTTTTTCTTTGATGCTTGTCTTGGTTCTATTTCTGAGATTTTTGATGGCGATTCACCTCACACACCCAGAGGAGCGATCGCTCAAGCTTGGTCAGTTGCCGAAGTAATCCGCTACATTAAATAGTTGTAGCAGGTGGTTTCATACGAAAAAAGAAAAATACATAAGTCTTGATTTCTCGCTTTGTGGCATGGCTTTTTACCCCACTTCCATTCCTCTCCCTCTCTGGGAGAAGGCTTTGAAACCCAGTTTTAGTTTTTCTCTGCTTGTATGAAACTACCCTGCTACATTAAATAGTTGAGGAATACAGATGGTCTTGGATAATTATTCTTGATGAATATCCGTTCACAAATTAATATTGCTAATTTTAACCTCCAAAACCCTTGCTATACAAGCTTTTTATTAATTTATCTAATTATCCAAAAGTGATTAGAGATTTTCGATGATTTCACAAATTGAGGCCGCAAAACCAAAAATGTTTATTTTCTTCTGTGAGGAAATATTTCATAAGAAAACTTCATGAGTGAGATGTAGTATTATTGATATTAGCAATGTAGTTAAGGCTTAATCTAGATACTCTATAAGATGTATAATTGATAGTGCAATTACTATTGATAACAGATAATTTTACATTTCCTTATTATAAAACGCATCATATCTTAACGCTAAATAAGCCTAAAGAAGTATAGATATAAATTGAGAAATCAATTAATAAAATAAAGTACAAAAAATGAAGTTTACGTAGGAATAATTGTAAATAAAGTGACTCAATCTAATAACAAGTCTTACCTTCAAGAGGAAACAGATTTAGGGACTTCCATAGCTGTGGCTACTGCTACAGATAAATGGCAAGTTTTGTCGTACAGTGCTCCAATCCTACCTATACATGCTGCCCTACTTCGTACTGGTAAGGTATTCTTTTTCTGTGGCTCAGGTAACGATCCCAATCGGTTAAATACTCCCTATGACAGTGTGGTATGGGATGTAAACAAGGAAACCTTTTCCCGTCAAGCGCCTCCATTGGATAGTAACAATCAACCTATGGATATTTTTTGCGCTGGTCACTCCTTCCGCCCTGATGGTCAGTTACTGGTTGCAGGTGGAACTTTGCGCTATGACCCATTTTATGGTTCACCCTATGCTCTGATGTTTGATCCCATTGCTGAGAAATGGGTCAAGATACGATCAATGAATAATGGTCGCTGGTATCCTACTGTGTTAACACTAGGCAGTGGTCGAGTCTTAGCAGTATCTGGGCTGGATAAAGATGGCAAGCTCAATAGACAACCAGAAATTTATTCTGCTTTCTTTCCAAATGGTTGGAAAGCTTTTCCAACAACTAGTGCCTTACCGCCATACGCGCATCTGTTTCTACTAAGTAGTGGAAAAGTTTTTTATTCAGGTGCTCAGATGGGTGGTACTGGAGTGACACCAAGGATATTAACCCTGCCAGAGACATTTACACAATCCATTACAGAAACAGTGGTAACAGGGCTGCAAGACATAGCTTTTGGCGATCAAGCTGCCAGTCTTCTTTTACCACCTGCACAAGATCAAAAAGTGATGATTCTCGGTGGTGGTAGTGGTAAGACAGCAACCAAGAGGGTAAATATTGTCGATTTAAAAGCTAGTAATCCAACTTACGTAGCAGCAAAGCCTTTAAACTATGCCCGGATGCATCACAGCGCAGTTTTGTTGCCCGATCGCACAGTCTTTGTTTGCAATGGTAGCAAAATGAATGAGGACACAACACAATCAATGCTGCCAGCAGAAATCTACAATCCAGCTACAAATACCTGGACAGTAGTAGCTAAACAAAATGTCCCCCGCGTATATCACTCGGTGGCCTTACTGTTACCAGATGGTAGGGTCGCCACAGCTGGAGGGAACCCTCAACGGAGGGTCAATGAACTGCGATTAGAAATCTACAGTCCTGCGTATATGTCGCGATCGCGTCCAGTTATTCGGAGCGCTCCTCAAACAGTGACCTACGGGCAGCAATTTACGATTCAGACACCCCAAGCTGCGAATATTAAGTGGGTGAGTCTGATTAGACCAATAGCAACTACCCATTCCTGCGATACAGAACAAAGGTTAGTGGATGCACCCATTATTTCTAGAAACGCTACTTCTCTTAAGGTCACGGTCATAAACAATCGAAACATCGCCCCTCCAGGCTGGTACATGCTTTTTATTAGTGACAACAATGGAACACCCTCAGTAGCAACCTGGACGCAAATATATTAGCCTTATCTGTTTACGTTCACACTGCTACCTAATAAAAGTCATTCATTCTAGGAAGAAAAATATGAATTACAAGGTATCACGCCGACGGTTTGGACAATTGGTACTTGCTGGAACTGTAGTATCTGGACTTAGTTATCTAAGCAACAAAGCCTTGGCAGAAACACCAAGTTTAAATATTGTAGGTATAGGTTCTAGCCCGATCGTTGATACTGACCAAACAGCTAGTACAGAGGTAAACACGACTGAATTAATAGAGAACACTGCCCTAAACAGTGTAAGCACAGATATGAAGCCTGTAGGACTAGTTTTGCAATCCTTAATGACAGGAAAGGCTCAGGTACTTACGGATAAAAGTACACCTCTATTAGAACCTAATGAGATATTGAGTGGTTTTACCTCTTTAAGCGATGGCACACTTGTTGTAGCCATTACTCCGGTTGCACTTAGTCGGAGACAGGCGACACCTACTCGCATTAGATTTTTGGGTACGCCTGTAAAAACTTTGATAGTCTCAGGACTTAAACCAAATCAACAGCTTGGGAGCTTGCTAGGTACTAATGATGGGCGACTCATTGGTCTAGTAGGAAATAAGAACGGTACACCACCAATCAAATTGGTAGATATTAACCTTCAAACAGGAGAGATAAGTTTTATTAGTAAGATTAAATTCCTGGAAGATGAGCGGGTCAGCAATCTAGCTGAGTGCCCAGATGGAATACTTTATACTTCTATAGTTAGTGCGTATGGTGAGACAAGTCTAGTGCAGCTAGATCCAAATCAAAAGAAGCCCATCAGACTAGGACAATTGAAAGTTAATGGTCAAGCATGGAATAATGGTTTACAAAGCTTAGTTTGCTCTACAACAGGTGAACTCCTCGCCTTTGGAGCGATGAGATATGAGACACCTAATGCTGTGTTTATTGTTGATAAAAACAGTGGAAATATGACTCGGCTACAAGATTTTGATTCTGCTCAGATTACGCGTACTCGTGCTTAGAAGGAATTGATGTCTGGTTTGGGGGGAAAGGAAAAGGTTAAAGGAGAAAAAACCTTATATATCGAGCCTTACACTCTTTTTCCCCTTAACCGAGCAGTATTAGATGCAGCTTATTATTAAAAATATTTTTGACTTATTTTATAATTAGTTATCCCTGGAAATTCTGATTAATATAGAACAGCAGCAACTCAAACAAATTTATTTATAATAATTTTGATAGATAGTTTATATCAGGAAAGGTTGCCGAAGTTCAAAACTTGCTCATTAGATTCTCCTTTGGAGTACAGCGATCGCCTTTTCGACAGCTAAGAATCTAATGAGAGTGTGTTAGCATAACTAACCGAAGGTATCCCTAATTATTAATTACGACGGAAATTTCTCTTGCGTTGTTTGTGTCGAGCAACTTCTTTGCGCTTGTGTTTTTCCAAAGGCGTTTCAAAGTGACGATTCTTTCTCATGTCTGGAAAAATACCTGCTTTGGAAACTTCCCTCTTAAATCTACGTAAAGCTGATTCAATTCCTTCATTTTCGTCCACAAATACTTGGGTCATTTATCATCTCCTACTTAATTGGTACTGGGCAATTAAAGCCATCCAGTAGACCGACAATACGGTTCGGTTAAAGGGTAAAGGGGAAAGGGGAAAGGTTTTGAATACATCCTTTCCCCTTTACCCGCAAACCCATTCCCCAGATCATAAGGAAGGTGAAAAATGCTTATCCGAACCGTATTGAGTAGACCGGAGCGCAAAAAGGGCAGATAATGATTCTGCCCTTTAGACGTTAAAACTTAATTTTTGATCTTAAAGCTTAGTAGCGCGATCTATTGTATCCACCGCCACCGCCGCCGCGACGATCGCCACCACCAAAAGAACCACCTCTATCTTCTTTTGGTTTAGCCTTATTGACTTTGAGGTCGCGTCCCATCCATTCAGCTCCATCAAGAGCATCAATGGCAGCTGTTTCTTCAGCTTCTGTGCCCATCTCTACAAAGGCAAAGCCGCGTGGACGTCCTGTTTCACGGTCAGTAGGTAACTGAACCCGCTTTACAGTGCCGTGTTCGGCAAATACAGAATTGAGGTCATCTTGTGTGACCTCGTAGGATAGATTACCTACATAAATTGACATGCATTATCTCCAAAATCATAGGTGTGTAGAGATTTAGATTTCGGAGGCAAGCTTGTTAAGACCAAAAGGAAAAAGCCTGTCAATACTAAAAACAAAGAATGTAACCGAATTTTATTCTCACTTGATTACCTTAGCACATCATTGAGTTCTTACCCACCGTAACTCAAGATTGAGGATTGGGCAAAACAGTGCTGAGTGCTGAGTTAGGAGTTAGGAGTTTTGTTTATCTCCTTGTCCCCTTGTCTTCTCATCTCCCCTGCTCTCCTGCTCCTCTGCTTCCCTAGTACCCAGTCTCCTCATAATAATTGATTAGCAGAAATTCCCCAAATAATTGCAAAATAAATGCAGTTCGTCATTGTTAATAATTGGAAATGCCGACTACACTTGCTGACGCACAAAATTTACTTTCTGACCTGATCGCCCGCTACTCTAAGCGTGTAGATTATCTGATGATTCGCCTTGAAGAAGCAGAAGGGGCTGATATCTTGTTGCGTGGCGACAAGGTAGAAACCCTCAGTGAAGGCATCTCCATTGGCGGGCATATTCGCGCTTGTCATAAAGGCGGATGGGGGTTGAGCTGCTTTAACCAGCTGACAACAATCGAAGATCGCATAGAAGAAGCGATCGCAGCTGCGCGGATGGTTGGTGATGAAGAAACTTTACTTGCACCCATTGACCCGGTGCAAGCAGTATGCACTCTACCCCTAAAAGGTACTGATCCCCGAAATATCCCACTCTCGCAGAAAAAACAATTGTGCGATCGCTATGCCCAATTGCTTAAAAGCGTTGATCGCCGAATTACCACTACCTCGGTGCGTTACGGTGACAGTGCCCAAAAAGTGATCATTGCTACTTCTGAAGGTACTTTGATCGAACAATCTTGGGTGGATATGGAAATGCGCTTTGCCGCCACCGCCAGAAATGGCGAAACCGTACAAACTGGACGGGAAACTACTGGCTCTCGTAAAGCTTACGAAGATTTAACTAGTTTGGATGAACAGGTACAAGGTGCTGCTCAAAGAGCGATCGCCGCTTTATCTCTACCACCGGTTAAAGGCAATACTTACACTGTAGTCATTGACCCAATTCTCACGGGTTTATTTGTCCACGAAGCCTTCGGACATCTTTCTGAGGCTGATATGGCTTACGAAAACCCGGATCTCTTGGAAGTTATGACCATCGGACGGCGGTTTGGCCCAGAAGAACTGCAAATTTTTGATGGTGCGGCTCCAGAGGGACATCGCGGTAGCTATTTTTACGACGATGAAGGCACACCTGCCACTACTACTCAACTAATTAAAGATGGAGTTTTAGTGGGACGTTTACATTCTCGTGAAACTGCTGGCAAATTAGAGGAAACGCCTACGGGTAACGCCCGTTGTCTTAACTATCACTTTACTCCGATTGTGCGGATGACAAATACCTGGATTGAACGGGGTAAAACACCAGTCGCAGACTTATTCACCGATATCAAAGAAGGAGTTTATGCCCGTAATTGGTTGGGTGGGATGACGAATGGGGAAATGTTCACTTTTAGTGCTGGGGAAGCGTGGATGATTAGGAACGGCAAAATTGCTGAACCTGTCCGGGATGTGACGCTTTCGGGAAATGTATTTCAAACTTTAGCGGATATTGAGGCACTTGGTGATGATTTTTACTGGGATGAATCTGGCGGTTGTGGTAAGGGAGGGCAAAATGGTTTGTCAGTGGGTTGTGGTGGCCCTAGCCTCCGAATTCGAGATGTAGTGGTTGGCGGGGAAACATGAACTATCTGCTGCGATACCGAAAATACTAGTACAGCGGGCGCGGAAATAAACATACCATTTCAAATGGTGCAAGAAGCTCGGAATAGAATTCTTTTGACTTCCGCCTTGCGGTGTTAGGTATCGCAGTGGACTTAGGTTGAGCAATGACTAATGGCTTCAAATTAAGGAGTTTCCTGCTTCATCCTAAATAAACCAATGCGCTTGGGTTAAGGGTTATTGGTGTAGATAATTGGTCTTTTGAGTACAGCGATCGCTTTGCACTAATGCTGAAATTTTTAAGGTGGGAAACATCCATCCTAAGTATGAAATTAACTCACAACTCTAGGTAGTAGCGCTAATAGCTGAGGATAGCTAATCTAGGATAAAGTAATTCAATATTTACTGTGGTTTAATTCAACCACAATAATTCTCAGTTGCGCGTGCTGAGGATTTACTTCCTGTCTGGGTAAGCTGGATAGCCTCTATTAAACGTTCCTTAGCACAGCGACAGATATGAAAGCAGATCAACTCCTGAAAAACTATGCCGCAGGTGTCAGAGACTTTACTGGTATCAACTTGAGCGAGGCCAACTTAAGAGAAGCCGATCTCAGTGGCGTAATTTTAGATCGAGCAATTTTAGATGGAGCTAATCTGAGTCACGCTAATTTAACAGACGCCAGTTTGATTGAGGCAGACTTAAATGGGGCAGATTTGAGCAATGCCGATCTCAGTGGTAGTAACTTAAGCGGAGCAATTTTGGATGGAGCTATCTTGGATGGAGCAGCAATGGAAGGAGCTAATTTGAGTCAGGCTGATTTGACGGTTGCTAAATTGATTGAAACTAACTTGAGTGCGGCGGATTTGCAGGAAGCAAGTTTGATAGCGGCGAATCTAGATGGAGCGGATTTAAGTGGTGCAGATTTAACTGTAGCTGACTTATCCCAGGCTAATCTCACTCAAGCAGATTTGAGCCAGACAAATTTGAGTGGAGCAAATTTGGATGGAGCGAATATAGAAGGAACTATTCTGGATGAGAATGTTTAATCTCGTTCCCATACAGAGCGAGGGTTTTGGGTTGCTGAGTCAATACATTAAGCAAAACAGTACCTCGGAACACCGAGATTAAAACAGAATTCAGGAGTAAAACACGCTACTCATTGGTGTTAACTTAAGCTCAAACGCTTATCCCCTCCCCAAAGCATCGGCTACCGTGTATACACAAGTCTGAAATAGCTAATTAACCAGCATTTTACCCCACCCTAAGCCTCCCCGTATGTATCTACGGTGTACACACAAGTCTGAAGTTGTTCCATAATCTGGGTTTTACTCCACCCTAACCACTGCTTGAATTCAATAAACGACTACCCGAATTCAATAAACGACTACCCGAATTCAATAAACGACTACCCGAATTC
>NZ_JAVRCE010000070.1:0-40639 GCF_034530915.1 Nostoc sp. DedQUE09 | reverse complement strand
CTCACTCACACTCGACGCTCTATTATATGCAACTTCAATGTAAATTGATATAAGATGATTCCACCTCGCTCAAATTCTAAAATCAAACACCAAAAATTTTACCCAATGCCCACTTGCCCTGAGCCTTCGCGCAGCGTCTCCTTTAGGAGAAGCCGTTCGCGTAGCGTCTCGCAGAGAAGGGATGCCCAATGCCCTATTCCCTATTCATTCATATTACGGTAAGTGGCAACAGCAGAAGGCGATATCCGGTTCAAATAGCGGAAGATCCAATACTTAAATATAGTATCTAAAATTACTGGAAATGTGGCAATAAATAAGAAGATAAAATCTCTATTCGCGGGTAATCCCCAATGGCGTGATACTCCTTCTAGTAGTACTTCCCAGCCATGAGGAGAGTGGAATCCTACAAAGATATCAGTAAACAAAATAATGATAAATGCCTTTGCACTATCACTAAGTCCATAGACAATATTATCAAAGAAAACTTTAACTACAGCAATAGAAGGCTTACTGACTAACAAAAGCCAGATAAAAGCAACCACCGAGAACATATCTGCAAAAACATTTTTGATAGCACCAGAGCTTTCGTGACGAAATTCTTCAGCAATCTCTTTTGCCTTATTTTTCATTTCAGTCTCTATCTGCTCAGGTAAGAGTGGAGGGGCTTTGATAATGAGATTTTCAAACTTGAGTTTTTCTTCAAATCTTTGTAATTCTACAAGGGCTTCCTCTTCCATTTCGGAATTGATAAATATCTGCATTTCCTGAGTGCTTCTGAATCTGTCAACAATTGGGCCGACTACAAAAGCTTTTGCTATTTGATGCGTTAAAAGTGGTATGATAATTAATAGTAAAATAAACCTGATAGATATTATTGTTCTTTTCTGAGTTTGACGAAAGCTCTGAATTACTTCTTCTTCCGAATTGGGGTCTAATTCAACTTGCAGACGACTGATAGTACTTAAAATAGAGCGAGGTAAAACACCCATTGTATCGGTTTTACTCTTGACTTTGGGTTTATTTTTTAAGTCTTGATTTGGTATTTTTGGTGGTAATGGTGGAGTATTGACAAGCAAAGATTTTTCATCAGATGTGACAGAGTTAACTGGTAAATTTGGAGGTTGTACTACTAAAGCTTTGGAAGGTGTTTTATCGGAGCTGGTTGTGTATTTAGATATAACTTGATCGATAAAGTTTAGCTTTTCTAAAACTAAAGAAGGATTTAGATACTCTATACCTGCTTTTTGGGCAGCTTTTTGATTCTCTTCATTTAAAAACCAGCGGCTTCCTCTAAACTCCGTCAGCCGCATCCTGGCAATTTTTAATAGCTTGTTGAGGTCTGACTCAAAATAATCCATCACGCTGTTACTGTACATGGCTGAGTCAATGTCTATTTTATTACCATTGAAATGCTTATCTTCTATTTCCTGAATCTTTAATGCTGCATCGTAAGCTTCATCTAAAGAACGTTCAGGAGTCTGTAAGTACCATCGATATGCAGCAAGTAAGAAAGAATAAATTTTTTGACTAAAAACAGAGTTTTTCATTGCAGATAATCATTCAGCATTATTTGGTGACTATTAACCTTAAGTTAACGCACGAGGTATACTAACAAATCTACAAGGAGAAAGTTTGTGGTTTCTCATTCGGTTTGGATTGTTGGCACTAGCCGCAGTGGTAAGACAGCTCGCTTAGTAGAGCAATTTTGTAATTGGGTAACATCAGAAAAACAATATACTGAATCATTTTATACGAAAAAAACAGGACGTAAAAAAACTGGTCATGTACCCGAATTTTTATATCTTAAACAAACAGAGCCGGGAGTTTTAGTTTTAGCGGCCAATGATGATAATCGCCGAGAGTTAGGAGATATAATTGTTACCTCCACTTTGGGTAAATATCCGGTTCGTGCCAAGACGCCACTAGGTTTTTTTCAGGATGAAGTCATTTTATTTTGGCCGTTGCTGATTAACTCGTTGAAGCTGAAAGCACAGTTTCCGGTAAGATTGCGACCAGAAACTGAGCAAGAGTTAGCAACCAAACTTTGGCGTCCGCAATTAGACGAAGAAATTTTACGTCTTGCGGGAGTGAATGAATCTCGCTTGGTGCGTCGCATCTTAGACTTATTACAATTAGCAGCTTACAGTGGTATACCTTGCGAAGATATTGCCCAGATTTTGGCCAAAGGTTTGGGGGAAAATACTACAACTTTAGAGCCGGAATTTTTGGCATCTTTGCTGCTAGATTGGCGTAATTGGTGTTTAGAGAGGGGGTTACTTACTTATGGGATTATTACCGAACTTTATAGTCAGCACTTATTAAGCGATCGCAATTATCAGCAGCACCTAACTAAACGCTATCAGGCAGTATTAGCGGATGATGTTGATGAATATCCCAGCGTAGCGCGTCTTTTGTTTGAATTGCTATTAGATCGAGGTGCAGTTGGCGCATTTAGTTACAATCCTGACGGTGCGGTGCGATTGGGATTGGGAGCAGATCCTAACTACCTAGAAGGGTTAGCAGAACGTTGTCGGGTAGAAATTTTGAATGGGCCGCCTCCAGAGTCTCTGAGCGAGCAACTGACTAAACAGATGGTGGAATTGGTCACAGAACCGATGGTAATGTTGAGTTTACCAAAAACAGTGCATTCAATTCAAACCACCTCCCGCGCCCAATTATTGCGACAAACAGCAGAGGTAATTGCTAATGCCATCCAATCACAGCAAGTGCAACCAGAAGAAGTGGCGATTATTGCACCAGGTTTAGATGCGATCGCTCGTTATACTCTAGTAGAAATCCTCGTCAAGCAAAATATCCAGGTAGAATCGCTCAATGACCAACGTCCCCTAATTAGTTCGCCCGTGATTCGCGCCTTACTCACCATGCTGGCACTAGTTTATCCCGGCTTAGGTCGCCTCGTAGATCGGGATGCCGTCGCAGAAATGCTGGTTGTATTGAGTAGAAAACAACAACTACCAGAAAACCCCTCACTCCTAACTCCTAACTCCTCACGGGCTGAACGCCCCGCTACCGCTAACAACACTCAGCACTCCCAACTCAGCACTGATATTGACCCGGTACGTGCTGGTTTGATTGCAGATTACTGCTTTGTACCCCATCCCGATCGCCCCAATTTGCTACCAGTGTCAGCCTTCGAGCGCTGGGATCGAATCGGCTATGCAGCGACTACAGCCTATAGTGAAATATTAGAGTGGTTAGAACAGCAGCGATCGCAGCAAGAACTGCGGTTAATTCCCAGTCCCATTTCTCTTTTAGACAGAGCAATTCAGCGCTTTTTGTGGAATGGTAGTAATCTCCCCTACGAACAACTAGCAGCATTACGGGAATTATTAGAAACCGCCCAACATTATTGGGAAATTGACACCAGGTTGCGACAAATTGCCCCAGTTGAAACAACGCCTCATACAACTATTATCGAATTCATTCAATTACTGCGACGGGGTACGATTACCGCCAACCCTTACCCAGTGCGCCCCATTGGTGGAGCGAGAAAGGCTGTTACCTTAGCAACTATATTTCAATATCGATCTAGTAGGCGATCGCACCAGTGGCATTTTTGGCTGGATGCTGGTTCACCTCTATGGGCGAAAGGTGGTGCAGCGACTTTGTTTGGTGCGCCGTTTTTTCTCCGAGATAGATTAGGCGAACCTTGGACAGCAGAAGATGAAAAATTGGCAGAAGAACAACGATTGCAAAGAATTTTGACAGATTTGCTCTCTCGTGTATCTGAGAGAGTTTATTTGTGTCACAGCGATTTAGCAGTGAATGGACAAGAGCAACTAGGGCCGTTGTTACCCTTAGTGAATGCCTGTGTGACTGTTATTTCTGAGGCTAATGTTAATTGAGTACAACTTTATATCGCAAAATTTAGTTAGAATAGAGCGATTTCTGATGGCAAGCCGCTAGATCAAAGCTTTTTTTCAGTAACTAAAGTCAAACTAACCCATTCACCTTTCTCGTTGTAGCTGCGAATCATCCTTTGGCGTAGGTTTGGCTGGATTAACCAACCTGCTTCCATAAAAAATGGTTGGCGTAACTGCACTTTTACAGGTGATGTAGCAGAAGCGCCATCTGGTAAAAATAATACTTGCACCTGCTTTTCTGGGTTTTGGTCAAAGAGAACAATCGGGCCTTTGATGGAAGCAGTTGAGGTAATTGTGCGATCTGCAAAAGAGCTACTTTGAATTAATCGCCCAGCATCATCAAGTTGTAATTTCAAGGTTGTAGAGTAAGTATCAGGCGATCGCCAATCTGGATATATGGTTACTGCTTGACCTTGCCATTCTCCCAACAAATCATTTATCTGCAAAGTTGGACGTTCTGTTGCTGGGGTTCCAGCGAGATGTTCTCGAATTAAAATTAATTCCTTTAACTGACCGGTAGTATCAAACAGTTGTACCAAACGTAAGCGGCGATTTTCATGAACAAAAGCGAGTTCTCCACCAAATTCGGAAAATGGCCCTAGCTGGATTAAACCTTCAGAAAATGAACCATTTTCAAAAAACAGCAGGCCCCCTCCCACGGTATTAAAGTCTCTGATTATATCTTGTCCCGAACGGCTCAGAGTTAGGCGCACTTTCTGGCTATTGTTCAAATGTTCTAGGGAAAGACAACTAGGAGTATCATTCAAAAATGTTCCTTGGGGAGAAAAATTCGTAAATGAACCTTCCCAAACACCGAGATTCTGCAAAAAACATTCCCATTGTGATTTTGTCATTTGTCATTTGTCATTTGTCAATGACTATCCTTTAGCAAAACGTCGGACAGCAAATAAGCTCCCCATTAATCCTACAGCTGCACCGAAACCTAAAAGAATCAGGGGCAATAATAAAATTTCTGCTGGAGTGAGTTGCACTCTGTTGGTGATGACTTGGATAAACTCAGGTTGATTGACTAGCAACTTACCGAGGAACTGTTGAATCACAGAAATAAAACTCCAAGCGATCGCACCACCAACCAAACCAAAGGCAATTCCTTGTAAAATAAACGGGAGGTAAATCCAAACAGAAGTCGCTCCCACTAGCTGCATAATTTCAATTTCCTGGCGACGCGCCATGACAATCAGCCTAATTGTGGTGGTGGTCACTGCGATCGCTGTTAAAGTCAGAATAATCGTAATTGTTAAAGTAATCCAGTTCAGTCCTCGGTGCAACTGGGCAATGCGTTTAACTGCTTCATCAACATACTGCACCGTCTCAACTCCTCGTAATTTAGCCAACTGTGTTGCTAAGGTTGGTACAACTTGAGAATTACGTGCTTTCACCTTCATCTCATCAACCAGAGGATTCTCACCTAGTTGCTGGGTAGCACCCTCAATATCAGAAATTCTCATTTCCTTAACTAACTTAGTCCAAGCTTGTTCTTTAGTAATGGTTTTTATTGCCGCCACTTCTGGCATTTTGGCGATGAGTGGCTCAATACTTTCGATTTGTGTATCTGGTTCGAGATAAACTGACACTTCTAACTGGCTACCAAACTGATAGAGAAGTTTTTCGACTTGCCAAGAGGTTTGCAAACTCAAACCGAATAAAAACAGTAACACCGTCACAGTACTGACAGCGGCCCAATTCATCCAACCTCCCCGCAATAAACCGAGGAAAGTTTCTTTCAGCAGATAGTCAAGTTTCGTGAAAGATTTAAACACACATCACCTCAAAATTTGAACTTAACGCCAAAGCACTAAGTTCAGCTTTTGCGTTTTTACGTCAATAACACCACTATTTATAGTCAATGGTGCAAAGTTTGCCAATATATCAGCTTTTATCTATTGCTACTTCCTTCTTCTGTCCTCTTGCTGCCTTGACCATTTACTCGCTCTTTTGCCATTTGCCACAGATATACTCACTATTGCCTCTAACAGTTATTGATAATAATTGGCTAGCTCTTCTGGTTTATCAGCAATTCTACGGTTCTTTAAACTGACCTCAAAAAAGTAGAAAAATAGTTTGGTATTTATACTATGTTTTTCTCTGGATATCGTAGTAATTTGATAGGGAGAAACAGATTGATGAAAGGAAAGTTGAACCATGAACTTCTTAAATAAAGCCAATTTGAACAATAGCTTCTTAAACCAGATCCGCTATCAGCTTGAGTCCGTAGAAATACATAATTCTAATCTAGCCAGACTATTGTGCAAAATAATTCCTTCCAATTGCCCTTTTGCAAGAACTGTTAAAGTTTTCGGTCGGACTCTGTTTCAGATTCCACCTTTATGTAAATTGAACCCTCTTTACGAACAGATAGTTACTCTTCGTTTTAAGTGTTTATTATATTTAGTCAATGAATGTGGTGAAGATGCTAGAAAATATTGCTAAATATAGGTTTCCATCAATAACAAATTGATTGGATAAATCTTTTTACTAACAAAAAATTGTATAGGAATCCTAGTTGCAATCAGATAAGAATCAGACATAAGCTGGTGAACGACTGACAATCGATTTCACATTCGGCGAGGCTCAGAAGCTTTAAAAGTACTGTTGAATGAGGTCAGCCTCGATAAAATTATCACTCCAAGTCTGGTACAACGTGACTTCACAAGAATGATTTTGGAGATTGGTACTACGTCTAAGATGATGTTTAAAAAGTATTATTACTAACAATACAACCTCGGAGACGTAACTCCCTAGCAAAGCTTCCTGACGATAAAATAAGGGTTTCCCAGCCTCTCACTCTTGGCATCAGCCTGCCGTTAGGCAAGCAAAAAGAGAAATGGCAAATGGGTTTTTGGTATACTCCAGGACTTTTTAAACATCCTCTAACTGAGATTGATAGAATGAAAATAGTAGGAATTTTCACCATCTAGCCATCAAGACTCATGCCCTCTGAAATTGCTGTCGAGAAAAAAAAGTTAAAAAATCCACCTTTGGAACTTCATTATTTAGGCGATCGCGTGCTGCGTCAAGCTGCAAAGCGGATTTCTAAAGTTGATGACGAACTTCGCCAAATAGTGCGCGAAATGCTGCAAACTATGTACAGCAAAGATGGCATTGGTTTGGCTGCACCCCAAGTGGGAATTCACAAACAACTAGTTGTCATCGACCTGGAACCAGAGAACGCAGCTAATCAGCCCTTGGTGTTGATTAACCCCACCATTAAACAAGTCAGCCGCGACCTCTCTGTTGCCCAAGAAGGATGCTTGAGTATTCCCAACGTATATTTAGACGTAAAGCGCCCCGAAGTCGTAGAAATTGCCTATAAAGACGAGTACGGTCGTCCCCGGACATTGAAGGCTAATGACCTTCTGGGACGCTGCATTCAGCACGAGATGGATCACCTTAACGGCGTGGTATTTGTAGACCGTGTAGAAAACTCCTTGACTTTAGCCCAGGAGCTATCTAAGAATGGCTTCTCGTATCAAGCGGTGAAACCAATAGCATAGGGGGGCAGTAGTGTATTTAACTCCAAAAAGCAGTTTATTTCTGGGCGGTTCTTGTGTAAGTGCGATCGCAGCCGTCGGTTCGATTTTTGAACTCGGTTACGGACAACCAGATTTTGGTTTCACAGCCACGGCAATTATCCTGGTATTAAGCATTCCACTTACAGGATTATTTTTCTTTGCCGCAGTTAAGGATGCAAGGGCTAACATGAAATAAGCATCAGGTACATAAAAAAGGTAAAGGGATGAAGGAAAAGGCAAAATTCATTCTTTTACCTTTTATTTTTGCTCTGCATCTTCCACTGCCCCTAAAGCTTTGAGCGTCACTAACTGCGCTGCGGTTAACCCTGTAACCCCAGTGATATTCATTTTTTCGTAGGGTCGTGGCGATCGCAGTATTCTTAGGCAATCACCCGTCGATACATCCCAAAGCTTGATTGTCTCATCTTGGCTACCACAAATCAGAGTTTGACCATCGGGACTAAAGGCAACTGACTTTACCCAATTAGCCCCCTGCAAAGTTTTAAGGCACTTGCCATTATAGACATCCCATAATTTTATCGTTTGGTCTTCACTAGCACTAGCTAAAGTCTGACCATCGGGACTAAAGGCAACTGACCAAATTCGATTAGTATGTTCTTGCAAGGTTGTGAAACACTTGCCCATGAAAACATCCCATAATTTCACTGTTTGGTCATCACTGCCACTAGCTAAAGTTTGACCATCTGGGCTGAAAGTAACTGACCTGATCCGATTGCTATGTCCCTCCAAAATATGGAGACATTCTCCTGTATAAATATCCCATAACCTGACTCTTTGGTTTTCACTGCCACTAGCTAAAGTTTGACCATCGGGACTAAAGGCAACCGATCTTACCCAACTGGTATGCCCTTTCAAGGTTTGGAGACATTTTCCGGTGTGAACATCCCATAATTTCACCGTTTGGTCGTCACTGCCGCTAGCTAAAATTTGACCATTAGGACTAAAAGCAACCGATCTAATTCGATTGGTATGTTCCTGCAATTTTTTGAGGCATTTCCCTGTGTGAACATCCCATAATTTAATTGTTTGCTTTTCACTGCCACTAGCTAAAATTTGACCATCAGGACTGAAGGCAATCGAACGTACCCAACTGTTATGCCCTTCCAAAATTTTGAGGAATTTATCGTTACGGACATCCCATAATTTCACTGTTTGCTTTTCACTACCGCTAGCTAAAATTTGACCATCGGGACTAAAGGCAACTGATCTTACGCGATTGCTATGCCCCTGCAAGGTTGTCAAGGACTTACCATCCTGGACATTCCATAACTTCACTGTTTGGTTTTCACTACCACTAGCTAAAGTTTGACCATCGGGACTGAAAGCAACTGACCTTACCCGATTGGTATGCCCTTGGAAGGTTTTCAGGCATTTACCATTACGGATATCCCATAATTTCACCGTTTGGTCGTCACCACCGCTAGCTAAAGTTTGACCATCGGGACTAAAGGCAACCGACCAGACGCGATTGGTATGTCCCTGCAAGGTTTTCACGCATTTACCATCACGAACATCCCATAATTTCACCGTTTGGTCGTCACTGCCAGTAGCTAAAATTTCACCATCAGGACTAAAAGCAACTGACCTTACCCAACTGCTATGTCCTTGCAAAATTTTCAGGCATTTACCATCACCAACATCCCATAACTTTACTGTTTGCTTTTCACTGCAACTAGCTAAAGTTTGACCATCAAGACTGAAGGCAACTGACATAATTCGATTGGTGTTCTCCTGCAAAGTTATCAGACATTTGCCGATGTGGACATTCCATAACTTCACTGTTTGGTCTTCACTGCCACTAGCTAAAGTTTGACCATCGGGACTAAAGGCAACTGACCTAACCCAATTGCTATGTCCGTGCAAGGTTTTCAGGCATTTACCATCATGAATATCCCATAATTTCACGGTTTGGTCATCACTGCCACTAGCTAAAGTTTGACCATCGGGACTGAAGGCAACTGATTTTACCCAACTGCTATGTCCAATACAGGTAAAAAGTAGCTTTCCATCATCAACTTGCCACAAGTAAGTCTTGCCATCAGCATCACCCGTAGCCAAAAGTTTTCCATTCGGGCTAAATGCGACTGACGAAATACTAACTAATGTTTCGGCAAAAACGCATTTAGCTAAATCAGCATTGGCAAAATTCACCCGATGCAAATTCACACTTTGTAAATATGCTTGCCAAATGGTCAGATTAGAAAAATCATAGCCGCTAAAATCAATTTGTAGTTGACAAAGAATATTTAATAGATTTCCACCTGCATATCCTGCTGTTTGGGGAGCTTGTCGCAGGGACAATAAAATTTGATATAGATGATGTTCAATATTTTTAGCATATCTAAAAATAGTTAATAATCTATCTATTATTGGTTTAATAATCAGGGTAATCTGAGTGTTTCTAATATAATCTTTAGCCGTAGCTGCCATTAAAGCATGGCTCATAAATAGTATAATATTATTAGTGGTAATTTCATAACAAACTTGTTCAATAAGTTGGTCGGTTATGTATTCCATTACCACAGACTGGAGGGTAAAAAGTGCTGTTCTTTGTTCAATTAGCGATCGCCTCCGTAGAGATTCTAGCGCTTCCATCACTTCCCTTTTGGTCAAAGGACGCACAATATCATTGAGCAATTCGTCTAGAGAAACTAACTCGCGCTTGATTGCTAGCCAATAAATTATTTCTTTTTCGATCTCTGACAAGCGCTCAAATTGCTGGTCTAGTAAATTTCGGGTGTCGCCAAAAATTATCTCTCCTTCAGCTAGAAAAGCAGCGATATCACCACCAAATAACTCCCGAATTGGCTCAGAAACTAGTTTTAACGCTAAAGGATTACCTGAATATTTTTCAACTAGCTTGGCCCATTCTTGTTGTGAGCCAAATAATCCTTTATCTTGGAGAATTTCTTGCCCTTCTGTTTCTCCTAAGCCAATTAACGATAATGTTCTGACTGGTGATGCTTCTCCTTCTAAAGAAGCAAATTCTTTTGGTTTTTCACGAGATGTCAGCACTAAACAGCTTTGATGTGGTTCTTCCCCTACTCGACTAAGTAGTTGACCATAATCTTCGTATTCTTGTTTATATTGTCCGGCGCGATCGCCTTCTTGTAAAATTGTCTCTGTGTTATCAAATACCACAAGACAACGATGCTTTCGTAAATAATGAATCAGCAGCGTTACTTTACCATCTACGCTTTCTGGCAAATTTGTTTCTCTCTCATCAGATAAAAACCCGATTAGGCTCGTTAACATCTCTGCAACAGGTGGCGCATTGCGGAGACTCCGCCAAATCAAGTACTCAAAATTATCCTGAACTTCCTTCGCCAGTTTCACAGATAAAGCAGTTTTGCCGATTCCACCCATTCCTAATATTGCCACTAGTTGGCAGTTATCCTTAATGAGCCACTGCGTTAGCTGAGACAATTCTGCTATCCTTCCCTGAAAAAAGCAGACACCAGGCGCTTCACCCCAATCTTGACGGTTTTGGATAATGGATTTCTCAGTCTGTGAAGATGCTTGATACTCAGATTCTATAACTTGCTGTAACTTAGTGAGCTTACCTGGGCCGCTACCAGTAACACGAAATTTTTTGTAAACTTCGCTCAATCTTTTGCGTACTGCTTCGGCACTGATTGCCAATTTTTTCGCGATCGCATTTGGCGATTGTCCATGAACAGCGTGTAAAAACACCTCGATCTCGCTGTTAGACAAGCACCGTTTTTCGGCTAAAGCCAAAAGAACCTTTTCGGGAATGACACTCATACTCACACAAAGACAGACTACACACCAATGTTATCTCACTATGTGAGTCAAGATTCCTGCAAAAAGTGAGCATTCATTGACGAAGGGGACAAAGGACAGGGAATAGGGGACAGTTTTTCTGATTTCCTTTTCCCTCTTTAGCTAGATATTTCAGGGATTTTTATCGTATCTTATGTTATTTAGATAATTTTCTTTATAGTTTACCTTGACCTAAGTAACTAAGTTACTTTATAGTGAGTTTAACAGTAGAAACCACGGTGACTTAGTAAGGTTACGGGTGAATTAAAGAAACTTAGTGAGTAAGACATAAAGGCAAAGACTGGAACTGCAAATTCTGAAAAAGGCAAGTATACAAATTGCCTGTAGGAATTTCGAGGGTTCAATGCGCGTAGTGCGCGTTCTGTGATGTTACGCGCATTGAACGCCTAATTTTTGATATCCAGATTGCCCTGGTAATTCATCAAAGAGCTTAATTTTTCATGAGCCGCAAATATCAAAACCACTTTTGTTGATATTCCCACTCCATTCAGGAGTAGGACTTTTGTCAACCTTGACTTGGTGGGAGCAAAACTGTGGAGATTCGCTGTTTCCTTAGTGTGGTCGGGGGAGCGCAAACTGCTACCTAGATTCAATCAAAACAGGAAAAAACTATGAAACCCAGTCTCAAAGATAACGATAATCTGTTGTTCAAGTGGTTTTGTATAGGACTCAAATATTTTCTGCTGGGGCTGCTGGGGCTGGGAATAGCCTTTGTTGTGTCTCACACTTTTGGGGTAAATGCGATAGTTGGGATGCTTTTATCCGCAAGTCTACGGTCATGGGTTGGGAGGATAGCGATTTTCCTAGTCTGTCTATTTGCGATCGCCATGATGTTCGAGTCTTGGGGTTAAGACTCATACTGACCATAAATAGCCTTTAGCTGAGTGAAGGTCAGCCAAAGGCTTCGTAACTTTTCACTTGGAGATCGTATCATGTCTAACAACAACGGCTCTGGGGTAGAAACATTTTCGCCACTTTTAGTAATCTTAGTGGCAGGGTCAATTTCTTTGGCGATCGTTAATAAAGCTAATCACCCGGCATATTTTGACATCGTTAAAATAGCTATAGCCTATAGCTTTGGCTCAATCAAGTCCCAAGGAAAAAGTAAACATTCCGATCGCCAGGATGAGGTAGATAAAGACGAGTTGAAATAGCAGACGTGAGAACTATCTTTCAAGAGTGCTGAGTACTAAACATCTGGTGAAAATTAAATATGCATTACCTGATTCTTTTTTTACTCAGCACTCGTTACTCAGCACTCAGCACTATTTTGGTGAGTTGCAGATTATAATTTACTTCTAAAATAGAAGAATGCTGTCAACTCCCACTCAACTACTGCGACTGTCTCAAGGACAACTTAACTTACTAGAAGCTTGTCCGCGTAAATTTCAACATACCTATTTAGAAAAACTCAATTCCCCCGCAAATCCAGAACAAGAAGAACGGCTAACTTTGGGTAGTCGCTTTCACTTGCTAATGCAACAGCGAGAAATGGGTTTGCCAATTGATAGTTTCTTGGAAGCAGATGCGCAACTGCAAAGCTGGATGCTAGGTTTTGCTGATGCAGCGCCAGAAATTTTAACGGCTGCATCTGATAATCAAACTTTCCGTGAAAGCGAACACTACCGGACTCTGCAAGTTCAGGATTATTTGCTCACAGTTATCTATGATTTATTGATTGCAGATAACCAACAAGCGCAAATTCTCGACTGGAAAACTTATCCTAAACCACCCAACAAACGCAAGTTAGAATCCAACTGGCAAACACGGCTTTATCTATATGTATTAGCAGAAACTAGTGACTATTTGCCAGAAAATATTTCCATGACTTACTGGTTTGTCCAATCTGAGGGTAAACCGCAAAATATTAAATTTAATTACAGTACTGTTCAACACACACAAACAGCAAAGAAACTTAATCAACTGTTAAGCCAGTTAACTAAATGGCTGGAAAATTACCAAAATAACCAGCAGTTTCCGCAAGTTGGGGAAGGTAGTAAAAACTGTGATTATTGTCAGTTTGCCAAACGTTGCGATCGCACACAAGCAATTGAAGAAACAGTGAAAGACTCGTTGCCAAATTTTGACAGTATTCAAGAAGTCTCACTCAACCCCATACATTAGAGACTTCCAGTTAAAAGAATATCCCGTCGTAGGGGCGCAAGGTCTTGTGCCCCTACAAATCTATAAATAATTTGGGATAATTTATTTTTTGCAAGTCTCTTAGAGGATGTTTGTAAAATCCAATCGGGGTATAAAGAAGCTATAACTTTTAAATTTATGTAAATTTATGTCAAGCTTTGACGAAACTGAAGAAATTTATGTACGCGAATTAGGAATTGACGACATTGCTGCCGTTTACCACTTGGGAGAAGGCTTATTTACCAGCGATTTATATCCTTATTTATATCGCACCTGGGACGAATGGGAAGTGATTGGACTTTACAACACCGATCCAGAATACTGTCTTGTGGCTGAAACAGATGGAGAGTTAGCAGGATTTATTTTGGGAACAATCATCACCAAAGCATCTTGGACTTATGGATATATTTTATGGCTAGGAGTTAGTCCAAAATATCAGCGTCGGGGAGTTGCAGACAAGTTGGTTGATAAAGTCGTCGCCCGGATGATTGAAGATGGGGCGCGGTTTATGTTGGTAGACACTGACCCCACCAATACTTCAGCATTAAAGTTTTTTAATCGCAAAGGTTTTGGTAATACTCGCCAGCATATTTTCTTGTCGATGAATTTAAGCAAGCATGAATATTATGGCAGATTGATTGATTATGAACACCAAAAAGCTGAAAGAGCAGGTTATAAGCGATCGCGTCCAGCAATTCGTGCCCGGAAAGCTGATAGTGTTGCTAATGAAGTTGTCCTCAACCCTCTAGTAAATGAATCTCAAATAACTGAGGATCAATCCCCAATCTAATAAAAGTTAGGAGTAGCCCTTTCAATTTGGGTAAAATTTTTGGACAATAATTCCTCTTTCTCCGTGTTCTCTGCGCCTCTGTAGTTTAAGAAATTACTTTTAAACCGTAGGGGCACAGAGAACGCAGAGAGAAAAGCATGATGGCGATCGTTAATTTTGAATTTAAAGCAAAGTGGCGTGACTTATGTGTATAGAATTTGGGCGAGAAATCTGCGGCAATCTTGACATTGCAGAATCGCGGGAGTGGTTAGTTACTAACGGTATTGGTGGTTACGCCTCTGGGACTGTGGCTGGTTTATTGACTCGCCGCTATCACGGACTATTAGTAGCAGCATTGAAACCACCTTTGGGTCGTACCTTAATGCTGGCAAAACTAGATGAAACTGTATTGTATGGCGATCGCTCTTATTCTCTAGACACCAATCGTTGGACAGATGGTATTGTCAGTCCCCACGGTTATCAGCATATTGAACGTTTTTCTCTGGAAGGTACAATTCCTGTATGGTGTTTTGCTGTTGCCGATGCCTTATTAGAAAAACGCGTGTGGATGCAACAAGGCGCGAACACAACTTATGTCCAGTATACTTTGCGTCGTGCCACCCAACCGCTAAAGTTGACGCTCAAAGCAATAGTCAACTACCGCGATTATCACAGCGACACTCAAAGCAATGGTTGGCAGATGTCTGTTGAGGAGGTGGAACAGGGGATTTGTGTAACTGCTTATCCGGGTGCTGTACCACTATATTTACTGAGTGATTCACCTAAAGGCGATGCCTACGGCGGCAAGCTACGCAGCATTTCACGCGTTAGTACATCTGTTGTTCATAATTGGTATCATGGCTTTGACTTGGCAGTTGAACGCTATCGGGGATTGAGAGATCGAGAAGACCACCTCCACGCCGCCACTTTTGAAGTTACACTGAATCCTGGGGAAGCGATGGCATTTGTAGCCAGCACAGAAAAACAACCAAATCTCAATGGTGAAGCGGCACTCAAGTTACGTCGCGCTCAAGAACAGAAGTTAACAGAATTTTGGAAAACTAATCGACCTTTCAAAACTAAGGAATCACCTGACTGGATCGACCAGCTAGTATTAGCTGCTGACCAATTTATTGTCGATCGCTCATTGCCAGAAGACCCCTACGGCAAAACCATCATCGCTGGTTATCACTGGTTTAGCGACTGGGGACGCGACACGATGATTAGTCTACCTGGTTTGACAATTTCCACTGGTCGCCCAGAGGTAGCACGCTCAATTCTTCGCACCTTTGCCAGATACGTAGACCAGGGAATGCTGCCTAATCGCTTTCCTGATGCGGGTGAGCAACCAGAATATAATACAGTCGATGCCACACTTTGGTACTTTGAAGCAGTCCGCGCCTACTACAGCGCCACGGACGATGATACTTTGCTTGGTGAACTTTTTCCCATACTTGCAGACATCATTGATTGGCACTGTCGCGGTACACGCTACAATATTCATCTCGATGCCGCCGATGGCTTACTTTATGCAGGCGTTGCAGGCGTACAACTGACCTGGATGGATGCCAAAGTTGACGATTGGGTAGTTACGCCCCGAATTGGCAAACCAATCGAAGTTAATGCCCTCTGGTACAATGCTTTACGGACAATGGCAAAGTTTGCCCGTCAGCTTGGTAAACCACACCAAGAATATGAGGCAATGGCAGACCGGGCAAAGTATAGATTTTCTCGCTTTTGGAATGATGAGACAGGTTATTGCTATGACGTTCTAGACAGTCCTGATGGTGATGATTCAGCGTTGCGTCCTAATCAAATATTTGCTGTGTCATTACCAGAAAGTCCGCTCACACCTACCCAGCAAAGGGGTGTGGTGGAAGCTTGCGGGCGATCGCTGCTGACTTCTTATGGGTTGCGATCGCTTGCCCCCGATCATCCTCAATTTCAGGGTAAATACGGCGGCAATCAGTATCAACGTGATGGAGCTTACCACCAGGGAACCGTTTGGGGTTGGTTATTGGGGCCGTTCGTCTTAGCACACCTGCGCGTCTACAAAAATCCCGAACAGGCTCGTCAATTTTTGGAACCAATGGCTAATCATCTTAACGCGCATGGTGTTGGTAATCTCAGCGAAATTTTTGATGGTGATGCCCCGATGACTCCACGGGGATGCATTGCCCAAGCTTGGACAGTGGCAGAGGTTTTGCGTGCTTGGTTGGCGACAGCGAGTTGATACGGGAAACCGTGATCTATCTACAAAGTCGATTTTGTCAAGAATTTTTAAGAAATTAAAATCCTTCAGAAAAGGAAAGACGTAATGCTGAAGTAATCCTCAAAAGTTTATAGACACGCTTTAGTGTTAGGAGGAAGTTATGCCGTCAGGAATGATGATCGAAGGCAAATGGACAACCGATGGGAATAAATCAGATCCTAGCGGTAAGTTCAAGGAAACGCCGACAACGTTTCGCGATCGCGTCACCGCTGATGGTTCTAGTGGGTTTAAGGCAGAAGCAGGACGCTATCACCTCTACGTTTCCTTGGCGTGTCCCTGGGCGCATCGCACTTTAATTATGCGAGAAATCAAAGGTTTGAATGATGCCATCTCAGTCTCTATCGTCGATCCGATTATGAGCGACAAGGGATGGATGTTTTCTGAAGCACCGGGAGCTATTCCTGACTGGGTGAATCACACTCAATATTTGCAAGAGATTTATCTGAAGGCCGATCCCAAATACACAGGACGAGTTACCGTTCCGGTGTTGTGGGATAAGCAAACTCAAACAATCATCAATAACGAATCTCGCGAAATCATGCGGATGTTTGACGTAGAGTTTGGGGAATTGGCAACACAAAAAATAGACTTATACCCACGCGACTTACAGCATCAGATTGATGAAACGATTGATGCAGTTTATCTGCCAATCAATGCTGGTGTATATCGCGCTGGTTTTGCGACTTCACAAGCAGCCTACGAAGATGCGGTAACTGAACTCTTCGAGAGTTTAGATCGATGGGAAGCCATTCTGAGCCAGCAACGATATTTATGTGGCAATCAACTCACCGAAGCCGATATTTGTATGTTTGTTACTCTGTATCGGTTCGACTCGGTGTATTACGGTCACTTTAAGTGTAACTTGCGGCGAATTATCGACTATCCAAATCTCTGGAATTATCTACTAGACCTATATCAGCGTCCTGAGTTCAAAGCGACTTGCAATTTAGACTATACCAAGCGCGGCTATTACATGAGCATGACTGATATTAATCCAAATCGAATTGTGCCGAAGGGGCCGATCGTTGATTTTGACCAACCGCACGATCGCGAACGCTTCACTAAGGCGTCTCGTAGAGAAGTTATCGCCCCCTATTCATAGAAAGGAAATTGCACAATCTAACTGGAGTAACACCATGAGCCTTGTATCAGGTATCCACCATGTTGCAGTGGTGACAGCAGACATCGACCGCTTTATCGACTTCTATACTGATGTATTCGAGATGCCAGTAATCTTCCAAGAAACGACCCCAGCCTTTCGTCACGCACTTCTGCTAGCTGGATCGCAGAGTGTGCTTCACGCAGCAGAGATATCTAATAATATTCATAGTTCTGGATTGCCGGATATGTTTGGACGAGGACACATCGACCACCTAGCTTTGAATGCCCCAACAGAATCAGCATTCCAGATTATCCGCCGCAAACTCATAGATCGGGGCGTGACTGATGGCGCGATCGCCGATCTAGGACCAGTACTTAACTTGTCATTTTCCGATCCTGATGGTATGCAGATCGAAGTTTGCCTGATCGTCGATGCTTCACTTCAGGGTTTTCACCAACCGCGGCCATATCTAGAGGCTATCAACCAATAGGTTGAAGTTAGCATTAGTCCCCTTCGCTGTTTGTGGTTAATTAATAGTGTCGATTTCGTCTGCTTATTTTCAACTTGCGATCGCGTCGCCGGATTAGATGCAAAGCTGATGATTATGTAGTTAAGCTCTTCAGTATTGAGGAACTATTAGCTAGAATTCGCGCTTATCTCCGGCGCACGCAAGAAACAGACGAGGATTTGTTGCAATTTGAAGATTTAAGCTTAAATAGGCACACTCGTGAAGTATTTCGGGAAAAACGAAGCATTCAGTTAACAGCAAAATAATTTGACTTATTAGAATATCTCCTTTCACATCCCCGTCAAGTATTTACTAGAGATCAAATTTTAGAGAAAGTTTGGAGTTACGACTTCATGGGTGATTCTAATATTATTGAAGTATATATTCGTTGTTTGCGGCTTAAGTTAGAAGAAAATAATGAAAAACGTTTGATTCATACAGCCTGTGGTGTAGGCTATGCACTACGGGAGTAATCGTAATGACTTGGTGATTTCGAGAAAAGCAACATATTCAAGATAAAAGAGGATTATGAAGAAAAAATGGGCTGTTAAACGACTTACAGTAAATCTCACAACTGAGGAAATGAAGAAACTTGAGCAATACTGTACTCTCACAGGAAGACCAGCAACAGATGTAATTCGAGAATTGCTCCGAACTCTTGAGGTTGACAATACTGAAAACTCTGAGATGGGAACAGCAGACTCAACAATGACTGTTGGTAGTTTGTCAAAATCACAGTAAATATCCACTCGAATATAGCAGACTTCTTGCAGAAGTGGGGTAAAGGGGAAGGGGTAAAGGGAAAAGGATGGAATTTTCCCTTTACCTTTAACCTTTCCCCAATATCTTGCAAAAGTAAATTTTGCAAGATGTCTAGCGTTCCCTAATCAGAATCAGCTACAGCTTAACCTCACCTCCAACCCCTATTTTCACCAAGGAAGGGTTGGGGGTGAGGTTTTGATATGTACTTTATGCACCTGGGAACTTCTATATCCCGCCAAATTAACGTCTTTACGCCTTTTGCCTTTCCTATGTCTTAACAAGCATCGATTATGGGCATCATAATCCCAGTTCGAATACATCAGCTAGCAGCCAGAGAACTATTTGGCAGCAAGTTTTTCATTTATAAATGTAGTATCGACCGATGGCAAATAGTTTTAGACCTTATTTCTTTGTTTCTCAATATAGTTTGTACGCTGTATTTTTTTTGGGATGCCTACAGATTCAATTGGGAGTAATCTGTAGCGTAGGTATTTGGATATTATCAGAAGCTAAATTACAAGCAGCCCAAGCACATCAGACCTGGAAATCACCTTTAGGATTGACTGAGCAAGTTACCAAAGTAAATCCTGAGTCAGCACAATACTCAAAACCAATCCCCTATCGATTAAAGCCAACACCTATTTTGCTGGCGGCGCCCGAAAACTTCAATCCTGATTTGCGATTACCACCATCGCTACCCAAACCACCACAGCAGAATTCTAGCCCACCATCGCTACCCGAACCACCGCAGCAGAATTCTAACCCACCATCGCTACCCGAACCACCGCAGCAGAATTCTAACCCACCAAAAACACCCACCGAAGCAAAAACGCCGGATGCAGTTCTGGAAAGTATTCATACGGACTATCGCTATGACACAGACAACTTTGGTCAAACTAATTTTTTCCTTGAGCCAACAGTTCAGTTTCGATTGAGAAATGGCAATAAAATATTTTTCAAGACAGGTTTTAACTTCTTTGAGCAACGCGGTGTTGAATCAATTACTAATTTTCCCTTGCAAGTTGGATGGCAAGGAAAAATTGGACAAGTGACTCTACAAACAGCAGCCGGAGTCGATGTGTTCAATCGTCTACCCACAGCTATCAATCTCAATGTTAAGGTGGATGCTCCCATTTCGCCGCCACGAGTTTCGTCATCAGGTCGATTGCTATCGGCAGTAATAATATCAGGTAATTTAGAACAAGGGCCTTATAAATCCAATGCTCGAACTTTAGACAATCAAATTACTGCTTGGCGATTTGGGCCTGATTTATACTGGCAGATTGATCGTGACACCAGCTTATTTTCATCATTGCGTTTGGGTAGTTACAACGATGGTAATTCCGAGGTGCAGTCTTTTAGTAGGTTAGAGCGCAAGTTCGGACAATTTTCTTTGGCAGCTAACTTATTCACTTGGAGTTACGATCGCGATTTAGAACGCACAAGCGGCTATTTTTCTCCACCAGATTTTCTAGTTTATAACGGTGAGGTAGCTTGGGAGGGAAATATTGCTAATTTCTTACGCTGTCGCCTCGCTGCCAATTTAGGCCGGCAGCGGCTTAAAGGAGAATTTGACAACGCCAATACCTATCAAACGCGCTGTACTGTAAAACTCTCGCCCAGTATAGAAGCAGACTTGGGCTATAGCTTTAGTAATGTCCGCAATCAAGAAACCGGGGGAAGCGCCTACGGTGGTAATTCCTTCACAGGACAGTTGCGGGTCAAATTTTAGGAGGCAGGGGGCAGGATGCAGAATTCAAAATGAATTTACAATCAAGCCTGCTATATATTTTTGATTTTTTTATTTTCTTCAAATTATAAACTTTGACTATAGCGTTTATTAATCACATGAGATACATCATATTCCCCTCCTCGCTTGCGGGGAGGGGGTTGGGGGTGGGGTTCTTGTACCTCATTCAACTGAGAACCGCTGTATCAATTGTCTTCTTAATTCTGGCTCCTGAATTCTGAATTTTAAATTCTTTTTTTAAATCCAAAATAGTATAAGCCTGAAGAATGAAAGCACCATTACCTAATAACGAAACACAGCGAATCGAATCTCTTTTGGAGTATAAAATACTTGATACTCGTCCGGAAGCAGCATTTGACGATCTTACCCGTTTAGCCTCATATATTTGTGGAACTCCCATTGCCTTAATCAGCTTAATTGATACAAATCGTCAGTGGTTCAAGTCAAAAGTTGGTTTGGATGCCCTACAAACACCCCGCGATTTGGCATTCTGCGCCCATGCTATTCTGCAACCTGAAGTTTTTGTTGTACCTAATGCAACAGTTGACGAAAGGTTTGCGACAAACCCGTTAGTTACTTCAGATCCGAATATTCGGTTTTATGCTGGTGTACCGCTGACTAACCCTGAAGGATATGCACTAGGAACACTTTGTGTAATTGACCGTGTACCAAGAAACCTCTCTCCAGAACAAGTTGAAGCATTACGGATTCTCGGTCGCCACGTAATCAAGCAACTAGAAATGCGGCGCAGTTTGGCAAGTTTGGTATTGGCAAATGATACACGTAAACAGGTACAGAAAACGCGCAAACAATTTTTTCAAAGAATAGCCGGAGGGTTTGGGTTAGCATCGGCAATTTTAGTTTTGATTGGCGTTATTTCTTATCAAAATACACGCATATTGATTGATACGAATAATCAGGTACAAAGAACCCAAGAGAAAATCAATCAACTAGAAGAATTACTATCCAAGATGAAAGATGCTGAGACTGGACAACGCGGTTACATCCTCACTGGACAAGAAAGTTATCTAGAACCTTATCAAGCAGTAGTTGAAAACATCGATCAAAAAATTATAAAACTGAAGAATTTAATCGCAGATCAACCTAATCAACAAAAGCAGCTCGCAACCCTTGAACCGCTGATAGCTGCAAAACTTGCCATACTTAAGCAGACTATATACCTGCGTCAAAACCAGGGATTCGAGGCGGCGTTGCAGGTAATCCAGACAAATCAAGGAAAACATCTCATGGATGATATCCGCAAGATCATCAATGAGATAAAGAATGAGGATAAAAGGTTGCTTCAACAGCAGTCACAAGCTGCAAAAACCAGTGCTAAAAACGCGATTTTGACAATTGCGATCGCTATTTGTCTAAGTTTTCTGATTCTGGCTATGGTCTACTACTTTATTTATCGTGAGGGAAAGGAACGTAAATTAACAGAGGAAACACTGAATCAAGAACGCAACTTTATCTCAGCAGTCCTTGATACAACCAGCGCTTTGGTAATAGTTCTTGACCATAAAGGGCAAATTGTTCGCTTCAATCAAGCTTGTGAACAAATTACTGGTTATTCATTTGATGAGGTGAAAGGAAGGCATTTCTGGAATCTGTTTCTACTTCCTGAAGAAATCGAGCCAGTTAAAGCAGTTTTTGAGCAGTTGCGATCTGGTGAAGCGCCCAAAGAATACGAAAACTATTGGGTAACTAAGGATGGCAGCCGACGACTGATTGCCTGGACTAACACTACCTTGCAAGACTATGAGGGCAACGTTGAATACATTGTTGCCACAGGTATTGACATCAGCGATGTCTACCAAGAACTTCGCTTACGCCAACGAACTGAACAGCATCTAAAAGCAGAGTATGTTACCACCCGTGTCTTGGCAGAGTCAACCACAATCAATGAAGCCATGCCCCAAATATTGCAAGGAATCTGCGAAAGTTTGGGATGGGATTTTAGTGAATTTTGGATGCTAGATCAACGAGCAAATCTACTGTCCTTGGTAAATACATGGTACAAAATCTCCTTTGAGATGCAAGAATTTGACATCCTCAGTCGGCAGACCACATTTGCACTAGGAATAGGGCTGCCTGGCCGTGTCTGGGCTAGTCTTGAACCTGTTTGGATCGCTGATGTCGTTAAAGATCAGAGTTTCATTCGCTCTCAAATCGCTGCCGAAGCAGAACTGCACGGAGCTTTTGGTTTTCCGATCTGTAGTGGTAAAAAAATCATCGGTGTCATTACCTGCTTTAGCCATGAAATCCAGCAAGCTGACCCAGATTTGGCAAAAGTCATGAATTTAATTGGTGAGCAAGTAGGGCAGTTTATTGAGCGCAAGCAGGCAGAAGAACAACTCCAACGCCAAAACTTGCGATCGCAACTATTTACTGAAATCACCCTCAAAATTCGTCAGTCTTTGCAAATCAAAGAAATTCTCCAAATCACTGTCACCGAGGTTCAAAAAATTCTCCATAGTGATCGAGTTTTGATTTATCAGCCAAAGGCAGATGGCTCTGGAGCTACCGTGGTTGAGGCAGTAATTTCTGGCTGGCTAGCAATTAAAGAGAAAGAGCTAGTCAATGCTTACTTTCAAGCCGAATATATCCAGCAGTACTATCTACAACAGTACCGTCAAAAACCGAATCTGGGGCTTGCAGACTTGGATATAGCTGAAGTCCAAAAAAACCATCTCGAATTACTGCAACAATTTGGAGTCCAGTGTAATTTAGTCATACCCATTCTCGTCAAAGAAGAACTCTGCGGTTTACTGATTGTCCATCAGTGCGGCGGCTCTCGCCAATGGTCTAGCTTTGAAACTCATCTTTTACGGCAAATAGCTGACCAAGTAGGTATTGCCTTAGCCCAAGCCCAAATGTTAGATGCAGAAACTCAACAACGACGAGAACTCGAAATTGCTCGTCACCAAGCTGAATTAGCTTCTCAAACCAAAAGTGCCTTTTTGGCCAACATGAGCCATGAAATTCGGACTCCAATGAATGCTGTATTGGGCATGACAGGCTTAATGTTAGAAACTCCTCTAAATTCCGAGCAACGGGATTTTATGGAGACAATTCGCATTAGTGGCGATGCTCTGTTAAGCCTGATCAACGAAATTTTGGATCTGTCCAAACTAGAGGCTGGAGAAATGGCACTAGAAACTTTAGACTTTAACTTATCTACCTGTGTAGAAGAGGTGTTGGAATTATTGGCTCCCTCAGCTCATCATAAGGGATTAGAAATTGCAGGATTAATCTATAGCAACGTCCCTACCCAGCTCCAAGGCGATGCTGGCCGTCTGCGACAAATTCTTATGAACCTGATTAGCAATGCGATCAAGTTCACCAGCAAGGGAGAGGTAGTATTACGAGCAGAATTGCGGTCGCTTTCTCTGACTACAGCCACCATCTATTTTGCGATCGTAGATACCGGTCTTGGCATTACCCCAGAAGATCAATCCAAACTCTTTAAGCCATTTACCCAAGTAGATGCTTCCACCACCCGTAAATATGGGGGGACAGGTTTGGGATTAGCCATCTGCAAGCAACTGGTAAGCTTGATGGGAGGAGAAATGGGTGTAGAAAGTCGGTTGGGAAAAGGATCTAAGTTTTGGTTTGAAGTAACTCTCGCCAAACAAATTGACTCTATTTCCTTAGAAGGCGAACGCGAACTTTTGCTCAATCGGCGCTTGTTAGTGGTGGATGATAATGCTACAAATCGCAAAATTATCTACCATCAAGCTACCCGTTGGGGGATGCTGGTGGATCAGGCTGCTTCGGCTACTACTGCTCTCAAAGCTATTCAGGAGGCTGCCAAGCAAAAAAATTTCTATGACATAGCTGTAATTGATATGCACATGCCAGAAGTAGATGGCATGACTTTAGGAGAACAAATTAAAGCAAATTCAGCGATCACGGGGCTACCTTTGATTATGCTTACCTCTACCGATCAACGCGATGAAATCCAGCGATCGCTAAAAATAGGATTTGCAGCTTATTTAGTCAAACCTGTTAAGCCAGCGCGGCTCCTCGATACCATCATGACTATTTTAGGAACACAGATGGAAAAGGAGTCTGAAGTCAAAATTCAGGAGTTAGAAGTCAGAAGTCAGGATTTAAAACTGAAAAATTCTGAAAACAACCGCAACTATTATTCTAGTTCGCAGCTTCCACTTCCTAACTCCCACAAATTAAGAATTCTCTTAGCCGAAGATAATTTGGTGAATCAGAAAGTCGCTTTGAAGCAACTCAAAAGCCTGGGTTATAGTGCTGATGTTGCTGGGAATGGGCAAGAAGTTTTGCAGCTATTAGAAAAAATTCCCTACGATTTAATTCTGATGGATTGCCAAATGCCAGTTCTCGATGGTTTAGAAACCACAAAAGAAATTCATCGTTGGCAAGAAAACTACTTTGCCAGTGGTTATCGTCCGGTGGTAATTGCAATGACAGCTAATGCGATGAGAGAAGACCAACAAATGTGTCTAGATGCCGGAATGGATGACTATTTGAGCAAGCCAGTAATCAAAGAAAATTTGGCGGCGACGCTAGAGCGTTGGGGAAATGTGATATTTGAAGCAAAAGAAACACCTGCCACAGAGCAAACAGTTTGTACAACAGATGTAGGTTCTGTTAACCTCCCAATTGATTGGGAACGCTTGCACCAACTCTCAGAAAATAACCCAGAATTTGAATTGGAACTACTGCAAATATTTGTTGAGGATATTCAACCTCGTCTAGAGTTAATTAAAATAGCGATCGCAGATCATGACTTTGAACAAATAGTACTCCAAGGTCATCAGATTAAAGGTTCTAGTGCCAATATGGGAATTACAACCATGCATCTGGTAGCAGAAAAACTGGAACAATTAGCTTACAACCAAGAGCGTCGAGGTACTAGTAACTTAATCTTGGAGTTAGAAGACTTTGTTAAACGCATCCAAGAGTTTTTAATGCAAACTCATAACTCCTAATTCCCACTTTTATCATTGAAATAATTAATAATATTTAATCATAAATAAACAGTAACGATTATCTGCTGTCGCCTCATAACTTAACTTGTCAGCAATGGTGGACATGATTTTTAAACCTCGGCCGCGTTCTCGATCGTTATTCTCAAATTCAGATGTTTGCCGTAATTTATGCTCTAAGTCAAAAGGCTGTCCTTGAGACCGGATGCGAATTTCTATGTATTCATCTAACCGCACAGCTTCTATCTCAATAGGAGTTTCAAGAGGCAAATTTTTGTGGGCGTGTTCAACAATGTTAGTAAAGCCTTCTATCAAAAGTGTTTGACACTGCCACCAAATTTCTTGATCGGGAATAGGTGGTTGATTCATCTGCTCGAACCAAGACAAAACTTGAGATGAAGCTGTCAGGTCTGTATTGACTTTGAGATAAATTTTATGATTCACTTTTGAAATAAGAAAATATTTTTAAATCATCATATTCGTTAATTACTTTATTTAATTTGAGTATTTTTACTATACATTAAAAACTAAATTGCATATAACTTAAATTAAAGCAACTATTTACCGAACATTTTACTTAATAAATTGTATTTATGTTTAAAATTCTGGTTATTGATGATGACCCAACAGTACGAGCTGTACTAAAAAGTACACTCCAAAAGCAGGGTTATGAGACTACTGTAGCGAGCAATGGCGAAGAAGGAATTAGACAAGCACAACTACTACATCCGGCTTTGATTATCTGTGACTGGATGATGTCCCAGGTAGATGGGCTAGAAGTGTGTCGCCGAATTAAAACAGATCCAGAATTAGCAACTACTTTTTTTATTTTATTGACGGCTAGGGGAGCAGCTCGAGGAGAGGAGGAAGATAGAGTTAAGGGACTTGATGCTGGAGCGGATGAGTTTATCTCCAAACCAATAGAGATGAATGAATTGAAAGCACGGGTAAGAGCAGGACTAAGGTTACACCAGCTAAATCAGGATTTACAAAGTCAAAAGCAAGCTTTGGAGGCACTAAATCAGGATTTGCAAACTCAAAAGCAAATTTTGGAAGCAGAATTGTCTGAGGCCGCTGATTATGTGCGATCGCTTTTACCCTCACCGCTTGTAGGAGCAGTAACTACAGAAAATCTGTTTATTCCCTCAGCGCAGCTAGGGGGTGATTGCTTCGACCATTATTGGATTGACGAGGATCATTTGGCAATTTATTTGTTAGATGTATCTGGTCATGGGGTGGGTTCAGCCCTCCTATCGGTATCCGTACAAAATGTTTTGCGATCGCAATCTCTACCAAACACTAATTTTTGTCAACCAAGTGAAGTCCTAATAGCACTCAATCATGCCTTTCAAATGAGTAAGCACGGTGATAAATACTTTACAATCTGGTATGGAGTTTATCACCGCCTTAAACGTCAACTCATTTATGCCAACGCGGGACATCCACCTGCTTTACTATTATCTAATACCTCCATAAACAGCATCGAAATTAAACAGCTAAATTCTTTAGATTTACCAATTGGCTTTTTGCCTGAAGTTCAATTTGAGGATGCTGTTTTTGAGGTCGAAGAAAACAGCACTTTATACATCTTTAGTGATGGTGCTTATGAAATTAATCAGTCAAATGGTAAAATTTGGGGGATTGATGCTTTCATTGACTTACTAACCAAATATAATCAGAATACCTGTAACCTCAATCAACTATTAGCGAAGATTCTTACCTTAAATACTCAAGATAATCTTGATGATGACTTATCTTTAGTCAAAGTTAACTTTGGTTAGAATATTCAAATATGCATCTCTAATTTTGGATTGTTTAATACCTTCCTTATTGTATTGCCAATACTTGACGATTAAATTCATCTTGGTCGGCAAAGGTTTGAAAAATTCTATCCATTTTAGTCAGTTCAAATAACATCCTGACTTGATCACTTATAGAACAAACAAACAGTTTAGCATTAGAAGTTCGTGCCATTTGCATTGCTGATACTAAAGCACCTAAGCCAGAGCTATCAATAAACTTTACTTCTTTCATATCAAGCAACAAAATATCGGCTCCATCTGCCAGAATATCGCTAACTTCACGACGTAGTTGATTACCTCTAATGCCATCTAAAATCCCAGATAATTCTAGTACTTTTACATTCAAATTCATGGTTTTATTTTCCGATTATTTGGCTTGGAAACTATGTGGTTATATTTTGGCATTGACTTAATGTAAACCGCAATAGATAAAGTTTGCAATTAGCTTTGTTTTACTACTTGCTGATTAGTATTATTTGCGATCGCCGTAAAAAAGCTTGCATCAACCCACTGCCGAGAAATTTCAAAAGCTTCAAAATAACCATCTTTTTGACCTAACTCTCGTGCCCAAAAGCGAGACAGAACAAGTATGGCATCAAGTTGCATAAATGCTTTATTTAACTCCGATTCATAACAACCTATAGCTGCAACTTTTTCTTCAATTACAGACGTAATATCCACAAAAAAGTTGGGTTCAAAACCCCGCAAAAAAACAGGTGGTGCTGAATACCACAAGGGTATATTTTTGCGGGTAGCAACATTAGAAACTGCGATCGCACACACTTCATGATCTCTATGTCCATATTTTTCAGGTTGTGGTGCGTGAGTAATAATCAGATCCGGTTGCCAACGCCCAAGAGCTTCTTCAGTAACTTTAATCACTGCTTGTGTTGAGAAATTACACTCCTCAAGAGCATGAAACTCGTAAGTTGCACCGATGATTTTACCAGCCGCATCTGCTTCTTGATGACGTGTACCCTTAACAGGCGAACTCGAAAGACCACCATCAGTCAAAATTAAGCAACGAACATTCCATCCAGCCTTGGACATCAGACTGAGAGTACCAGCAGCAGGTAGAACTTCATCATCAGCATGAGCATAAATTGTTAAGACAGTTCGCTGACCAAAGTTTTTTGAGTCTGAATAAGTGTTCATAGCTGTTTTCTTTCTAGACTGGATTTATAAGTTAGTAGTTATTCTCCTTGTTGCCTCTGCTCACTCCTCCTATTTACCTCTTAAACCTCTTTTGGAGGCTGCCAAACAGATGCACCGATAATAGCCCACAAAAGTAATAAATTATAGATAGCCCATGCACCATTAAGCAGGTGAACTTCAGGATTATTTAAATGACCAATTGCGAATTGATAAAGGCTCCATAACATCCCCAAGATGGTAAGGATAAAAACAAGCAACTGTGGCCAAACAAGCCGGAGATAAATCCCAGATTGTCGTTGTTTAGGTGTGACTTGAAAATTGAGTTTTTGTCCTGTGAACACACTCCATACAGCTTGGATTAATAAAGGAAATAAAGCGATCGCATATTGTTCGGAGCGCCAAACTTCTCTAGCTGGAATGCCCCAGGTAGCTGCAAGGAAAGTTAGACGGTTAATAATAAAAGCTGGGAAAAAGTGTACAGCAAAGTCAGGGCCGTAGCTTCTAACTGGAACAATATCCGTAAAAAAATAGATAATTGGACAAGAAATAAAAACCAGAGTTGCAAAACCAGAAAAGTAACTATACATTGTCTTAAAATACTGCAACCTTTGCCAAAAGGTTAGCCCTGATTTTGTCAATGGATTTTCCCTCACTAGCACTTGAATAGTTCCTTGTGCCCAGCGTAGCCGCTGCTTAAGAGTAGAACTGAGATCGTCTGGGGCTAAACCTTCTGCCAAAAGTTCATTGTGATAAATAGATTTCCAGCCAGCACTATGCAGACGCATGGCTGTATTCATATCTTCCGTAATGCTATTACTGGATACCCCACCAACTAAATCAAATTCATCTAAACGTTTTTTATCTTTGGCAAATTCATCAGCAAAATTTTGCAGTCCTACACTAACTAATGCTTCACGTCTGAGGATCGCATTTGTGCCAGTATAGAACGCAGCGTTCATGCCATCTTTACCTTGTTGAAGTGGCCCATAAAATAAATTTGCTCGATGTCCAAAAGGATCGCCTGGAGGAATATTGTAAAAATCCTGGCGGGTCTGTACAAAAGCAATTTGATTCTGGTCGTATTTTCCTGTTGAAAGATTATAGGTATAGAAATAAGGCAGAACTCGCTTGAGAAAATTTCGCTTGGGAATGTGGTCAGCATCTAGAGTAACAATAAAATTTCCTGCCGTTTCTCCAGAAAAAATTGCGTAATTGATGTTGCCGGCTTTCGCATGATGCGCTACACCAGGCGTTTTGGGACGAGCAATGTAGCGAAAACGAGCGAGTTCAACTAGTTCTAGTTCTTTTTTACGAATCGCTTCTTCTAAGGCTTTCCGTTCGGTAATTAAGCGATCGCGAATATTTTGATGAGTCGGAGGTAGCCAAAGAATCAGCGATCGCAAACTTTGTACAAATCCAGCCGCAGGCTGGTTCACCACTGATTCTGATGTTTGCAGCCATTGTTCGGCAGCTTGAGTATTAGATGTCAGATTTTCCAGTTGCTTCAAGCGTTCCAACAAACCAGAATGTTCTGCATCAATCCGTTCCGCTTCTAGCTGTAATTGTGCTGACTGCAAATCTTCAATACACAATCTCTCTGTCATCGCTCGCATATCAGCCGAGTTCCCATCATCTAGCACATAAACGCGTAACTTGATTGGCGGATAATCCATTGCCAGAGCAGCTTTGGCAGTTTCTTCGACAATTTCCGGCGGCTCATTATAGCAGGTTATAAACACATCCACTGTTGGCCAGTCGGCTCTGGGTATGGGTGGGGTCATCTGGTCGAGAGATTTAACTTGTCTAACTAAAGGTCGCCATAACCCAATTACAAACATTACGCCACCGAAATAGCTGTAAATCTCTGCTATCAGCAAAGGAATAGAAATCCAGAGGGCATCAAAATTGATCGAATGGGTGATGCGCCATTGCAAATACCAAATACCAAAAATTAAATTGATTTCTGCTAAATAACGAAATAACAGCGTTCTTTTTTTGAGTAATGAGCGGCTGTTACCAGGAAAGTTTGTTAGAGAAACTGAAGTCATCTTTGTACCAATAGTTAATGTATCTGCATCCTCATCAAAATAAGTATTCCCTAGTTAAATTTGCGATTAACAACCTTTGCTCAACCAAACCAAAATTGGTGTTGCTGATTTGAGTTATGAATCTGGATGTAGAGACATAGCACTGCTACGTCTCTACAAGGATTTTGGTATTACTAGGACTTATGCAAAACTACACACTAGACTTCTTGGCATTTGTCGGGGTAAAGGGGAAGGTGGGGCCCCTGAAGGGGATAAGGGGCAGGGGAAAAGGGTAAAGAAACTCAAAATCCTTTCCCTTTAACCTTTTTCCTTTTCCCTAAGAGTGCAAAAATATATTTTTGCAAGAGGTCTACTGTATGGGCAATTTTATGAACATTGGTGTCAACTTAACGTAAAACCCTTGTCAAAACGTGATATTCAGTTCTCTGGCTTCCCATCACGATCTGCGTTACCCTACCCTAACCCTCCCCGTATGTATTGGGGAGGGAACTCGATTTCCGGCTTCCCCCCAATACATCGGGGGGATTGAGGGGGGTAATTCGACTTGTGTGTACACCGTAGCCTTGATAAGGGGGGTAAAACGCTTGTGGGATAAGCGTTTGAGCTTAAGTTTACACCAATATTTTATGAATTGCCCCTATCTGAAAATCAGGGTTCCGGTTATGTTATTTTGTGCCAGTTACTAGGTGAGTATTTTCACCACTTGAAACCCAGTAACTTCCAGAACTATCAGAAGTTAACTTGGTTTGTTGTGTGGCACTGTTTGGTAGACCTCGCCCAGAATTTCCCTTGGTAACTGTCTGCCACCAAAGAGATTTCATAGTGGTAATCGGACGAATTAAGGGTTGTCGATTTGTCACATTGTATAGCAAGGATTGCAAAATCATACTGTTGGTGCTGGTGGTGAAACCAACTGCTGTTTTGCCAGTAGTTTCATAGAAGCCCTCATAAAATCCAATTAGTGGATTATATAAGTCAGTCGTTCCTTCCTGTAACTGTTGACTATACTTATTGTCTGGAAGCAGGGCATTATAGGCAAAAGCTACTGCTGTACTTACCAATCGCCCCTTTGGTACTGGTTGACCATCATCTCCTAAAGCTACCCAAGACTCCCCTTGTCCAGTAATTGTACTGTGGACAGTGTAAGGTTTACGATCGATTAAGGTGGTGGCTGAGGCTGTGAGGGTGCCGGTGCGACGGTAACGTTCAGCTTGTGCTTGGAAAATTGGCTCAAAGAGCGATCGCATTTTTGGATCTAATCCAAACTCCAATCCATAGAGTACAAAAGGATTGCTAACTGTGTATTGGTTTTTGGAATTAGTATCTGTGCGATGGCGTTGAATTGGGACTTTCAATCCCTCCACTGAGGCAGTTTGATATTCACCCCCAACAGCAGAACGATCAAGATTAAACCCCCATAATTGAAAAGCACGAGCGGCATATTCTTCATAACCCAAACGGGTTTCAGGGTTAACGCGGGTGAGATATCGCCCATCTTGCTCTTTGGTAACGGTGGCACTAGAAAGAATACCTTCGCGCACCACACGCAAGTATGACCAATCCAGGACAATTTTATCTACAGCAGCCGTGTATTCTGGATGACAGCTTTTTAAGTTGTAAAGCGCTGCCAGCATTCTACCCAAATCTAAAGCTGACCAACCGTTGCCTTCGGGAACTGGATTACCACCATAATCGACTGGTTGGAGAGTTCTGCTATCATAACTCCGACTCGGCAATTCTCCAGCAAATAACGGTAACTTTGTCAAGGCTGCTAAGAGATGGCGGGTGCGCTGGTCAAATTCTTTGGGAGTAATTGTATCGAGCGATCGCGCTGCATGGAGTGCTGCGAGATAATCTCCCAATCCCCAGAGGGTTGCACCTTTGAAATCACTGCGATCGTCTATTAGCCCACTCTTGGCGTGATAATTTGCTTGAAAGTATCGCCAAGCCGCATCTGCATAGCGCCGTTCAATAGGCGTTAGCGATCGATCTAGTTTCAGGTTAGATGATGGCTGGGGACTATCCACTGGTGGAATAGGTGCAACAGCTACTTCTGTAGGTTTAGAAGTATCCGCAGGGGTTGCAGTTGGAGTCGTAACAGTAGAATTCGGTTGATTTGCAGGTGTTGCACCAGAGGCATTTTCACTGGGATTGCCTGTAGTATTAGGTTGATTTGAGGGTGTTGTTGAAGAAGCATTTTCACTAGGCTTGTTAGTAGACACACTCGCAGAAGTGGAAGCAATTAACGGTTGATTTCCCCTAGCTTTGTAGTATAAAATCTCCAAAATTAACCCATTAGTATTACCTGTCAAAGCTTTGTTGGGTTGTTTTGATTCTTCATAGATCCCAGCATAGTAACCGTTATCATCAGGACTGCGGAGATCCTTGACTGCATCAAAAACTTTTTGGGCATAAGCATTCTCTGGAAACAGATAGCGCCAGCCAAAAGCAGCTTTTGTACTGAGGCTGCGAAACTGTGGATAAGGTTGATTGGCATCGGTAATAGTTGCCCAGTTTGTACCGTTGGCGTAAACGGTGTTGTAGAGAAAATAGGGTGCTTGGTCGATATTATCTTCTGTTACCGCAGTTAATTGACCTGTGGTATCAAAACGCCGTTTTTGTACATCTAAAACCCTGGCAGCAAATTCAGCTAATTCACCTTGCAAGCCAAATTCAATCCCATCAAGGATATAAGACTCACTCACAACGTAATTATTAGCATTGGTGCTTTGAAAGTCACGGCTATCAACAGGGATTTGCACACCGTTAATTTCAACTAACTTAAACGGTTCTAAAGCAATAGCTTTGGGTGCTGAGAAACCCCAAAGTTGATAACCCCTAGCGCCGTATTCTTCGTAGCCGAGTCGTCCTTCTTGCACTAGTAAGGTTTTGTTGTCAGGAAGAACAGTAGCGCCAAAAAGTTGTCCATCTTTGAGCGATCGCGCCACCTGCCACTTTGCGACAATTCCTTTGAGCCAGTCATTATATTGAGGATGACAGGTACGGATGACATCAAACGCAGCCAGTATTCGCCCAACATCCAAAGCAGACCAACCAATACCTCGCTCTAGTGGATTGTTGCCATAATCAACCATCTGTCCTGTGGCTGCATTATAGACTTTATTGGGCAAGGCATCTTCAAATAACTTCAGACTGCTAAGAGTCGTCAAAAACTTATTGAGGCGGGAATCAAAGTCTGCTTGATCGGTAAGATTCAACCATCGTGCAGCATTCAATGCCATCAGGTAGTTACCCATATCCCAGAGTGTACCTGAAGGATAACCCCCAGTAGAATTGGTAAATCCCGTTGCTGGCTGATAATTTTTGACAAAATACTGCCAAGACGCACGAGCATAAGTTTGTTCTTCAGATGTAAGCGGGGTTGTAATATTGCTACAGCTATTGGAATTTTGAGATAAGACTGGTGTCGGGATGTAAAACAAAAATTGCAAAAATGTTCCAATTAAGAACAATGCAATCCATCTCAACAGCCTTTGTTGAGGGAGTTTGTATATCATAATTCAAAGAAGGAGTTCAAAGAGCGTCATCGCCCGTCTGTACAGTTATACCTGATAAATCAAGTTTTATCAGGTATAAAAAATAGACTTGGCGAGCGCTTTAGTCATTAGCGGTCATGAAGTTGGGTGTGGGATGTGGGGTATAGGGTGTAGGAAAAAAGACAGCATCGGACGAAGCTTGGAGCTTCGACCAGCCACCGCAGAGATGGCACCTCTGCTAATCTGTCGGCTAATCCTGTAGAAAATCAAGGTAACAAAAATGGAAACTGGGGCGATCGCAGCTAAAATTCTCAAAATAAATTACTTTTTAGCCTAAACCGTTTAGTTTAAAATAGTCATTAGTTAATTTTTGACTTACTAATGACTAATAATTTCTTGAGAAGTTACGATGAAATCACAATCGAACTTTAGTTGAGACGTTTCCTTCCCAGGCAATAAAAGCATCAAACAGCAATGCCTCTTCTGTCAAATTCTACCAATTTATAGTAAATCTCACTTACCAACCAAATCCCATGCCACATCGTCATTATCCTCCCGCCTACTTACGCTATCTCAAAGCCAGGTTATGGAATCTAGGGCGGCCTGGTTTTTGGGGAACTGCGATTTTTTTATCTGTAGTTGGGCTAGCAACCTGGGAATACTGGTCAAACCCAGATATTTTCGTTTATAAGCAAAAAAAACCAGTCGTTTTACAAAAGTCTGCTGATTCCTCCCTGTCTGAAGAAAACAAAGCTATTGCAGCAGATATTGATAACCTACCAGTTTTATTTAATGACTTTGAGCAAGCAACTCTCTCATTAAACGCAAATGCGCCTGAAGAAAAGACTGACGCAAAAAAGACCAAAGGCTCATTAGATGATGTAATTAACAAACAAAAGTCTGCTAATAATACCAAATTAAATCCTGGCTTAGGTGTTAACGGCGACACCTCCCCACCCGCGAAAAATCCCTTTGTCCAACAAGCAGACAATTTATTGCGTACTGGAACAGTTGATAGTAGTAACCCGTTTCTAGGTCTTAAAACCTTTAATACGGTGTCTGAACCAACAGGGGCAGACCAAACATCTTCTAGTCTGGGTGTTGGATTCACTAATCAAACTAATAAGAATCAAAATTCTCTCTCTATCAACCCTTTGCAAGCAGCGCTTAATCAATCGACAAACCAGAAATTGTCTAGCTTCAGTAGTAACACTGCAACTCAGACAAATGCTTTAGGGCAAGTCTCCACTCCAGGAACAACCTTAATGCCACCCATCAATAGCTTAACCAATCAGAATTCTCTACCAAACACTGGAGTAACTGCTGGGACAGGCAACACGTCAACAGGTACGAACTCACCACAAAATCCCTACAGTAATTTAAATAATGGTCAAGTAGTGCCTAATAATGGGTTAACTACGGGTACGAACTTACCGCAAAATCCCTACAATACCTACACTAATTTAAATAACGGTCAAGTAGTGCCTAATGCAGCACCAAGTAATACTGTACCTTACTCTAGCCAGAGTCCAAGTCAAAGTGTTGTCACACCCACAAACCCTGTAGGGTATGGGAATTATGGCTTGCAGCAACCGACCCAATTACCACAAACTACCTATGGGAATTATGGCTTGCAGCAACCGACCCAACTACCACAAACTAATTATGGGAATTATGGCTTGCAGCAACCGACCCAGCTACCACAAACTAATTATGGGAATAATAGCTTGCAGCAACCGACCCAACTACCACAAACTAATTATGGGAATAATGTGTTGCAGCAACCAACACAGTCTAATTCCGTATATCTTCGTCAACTTCGAGACAGGTATAGGAATCCTGGCCAAAACTGATTTTGAGTACGTTGGCTGGATAAAGTCTAGTTAAGGTGATTGTGGGCTATTTGGAATTATCGGAACTTCTGGTGTTTCGGGTTGTTGCTGTTGTCGTTGCAAATATTTACTCAATACATAAGCCATATCCCCACGGGTTACGGGTTTTAATGGAGAAATATTGCCTTGAGGATCTGTATTTAGAAATCCCTCAGTAGCCACTGTAGCGATCGCTTTTCTAGCCCAAGTTGGGATAGACTTTTCATCTGGATGTGAAGCCAGAATCTCATTCACAGCGGCATCAGGAAATTGAAATACACCATAAGCCTGAGCGAAAATAGCCAGCGCTTCTGCCCTTGTTACCTTTTGATTAGGGAAGAATTCATTGCCTCGATAGCCTTTCATGATGTCAGTTTTTAGAACTGTCTGTATATCATTAAATGCCCAATAAGAACGAGGAACATCTGGAATAGTTAAATTTTCTTTGGTAACAGCTTCTCTTTTATCTAGGCGAAATGCTTTTACCATAATCGAAGCTAATTCTGCCCGACTCAGTAACCTTTCTGGATAAAATCTACCATCAGGAAAGTTTGTCATCCATTTGACAGCAGTTACCTGTTGAATGGAATCAGCTGGTATTTCAGAAGTAGATTCTGGTATTTGAGCAATTGCTGGCAAGCTTTGCAGGAGTGCCATTAAAGAGAGAGTAATTGAAAGCTGACGCATCATGATAAGCACTTTTAACTACTAACGTGAATTAAAAAAACTACGTTATTGAGGTTAACGCAAAATTTAATCTCAGTTAATTAATGACGGATTTGGGCTAGGCAATGTTGCTCCCGCTACGTAGTGCGTTAGCTGGTTTCCATCATCAAGAGAGTAGAAATCAGCAAAAACTTGTTTTTTACCTTTGATGTTTTGGCGTTATCCGCCCACTACTATGGACTATAGTCAGTTTTTCAGGAGTTTTGGGAATGACAGCAGCAGATCCCGTAAAGTTGATGAAGCAAGAAGTTGGCAAAGCCGCCGCCGCCCTAGTAAAGTCGGGTTCCATTGTCGGGTTGGGTACGGGGTCAACTACAGCATATACGATTCAGTTTTTGGGCGATCGCCTCAAGTCTGGTGAACTCAAAGATATCATTGGTATACCTACCTCCTTTCAGTCAGAAGTGCTGGCGAAGCAGTATGGTGTCCCTCTCGCCACCTTAGATGCTATTGACCACATTGATATTGCCATTGATGGCGCAGATGAAGTCGATCCGCAGAAGAATTTGATTAAAGGCGGTGGTGCAGCACATACCCGCGAAAAAGTCGTAGACTACCTAGCAGAACAGTTCATCGTCGTAGTAGACAGTGGCAAGTTAGTAGACCGCTTAGGTTCTAGTTTCGCTGTGCCTGTGGAAGTGATTCCAATGGCAATTACTCCTGTTACCAATGCCATCAAAAAACTCGGTGGCAAACCAGAACTCCGTATGGGTGTAAAAAAAGCTGGGCCAGTAATCACTGACCAAGGGAACTTTGTCTTAGATGTCAGATTTGACTCTATTGAAGATCCAGTCAGCCTAGAAAAGACATTGAATAACATTCCTGGCGTTCTGGAAAATGGCATCTTTGTTAACTGTGTCGATTTAGTTTTAATTGGTGAAGTCAAAGATGGTCAGCCATTAGTGCGGCAACTGTAATAATTTTAGATTTTGGATTTTAGAGACATCTAAAATCCAAAATTAAGCAATAAACATCTGGTGCAATTAATTCAATACGGTTCAAGTTAATTTTAAACTTGATACGGAGGACTAATGAGCAAATCGAAGCAATTAAAACTAGGTGCTTTCATGCGCCCGGTAAGCATACATACAGGCGCTTGGCGCTATCCTGGCGCTTTGCCTGACGCTAATTTCAATTTCCCGGCATTAAAACAATTCATCCAGAAACTAGAGCAAGGCAAGTTTGACGCATTCTTCATGGCTGACCACTTAGCGGTGCTGAATATGCCAATCAACGCACTGAAGCGCAGCCATACTGTCACATCCTTTGAACCTTTCACCCTACTTTCTGCCCTCGCCAGCGTCACCGAACACATCGGGCTGGTAGCCACTGCTTCCACGACCTATGACCAGCCTTACCACATCGCTCGTCGCTTCGCGTCTCTCGACCATATTAGTGGCGGTCGCGCTGGCTGGAACATCGTCACCACAGCCAATCCAGACGCAGCGCTCAACTTTGGATTAGAAGAAGAGATAGAGCATGATGAACGCTATCGGCGGGCTAGAGAATTTTATGATGTTGTCACGGGTCTTTGGGATTCCTTTGCTGACGATGCGTTTATTCGGGACGTAGAAGCAGGGATTTATTTCGACCCCGAAAAGCTTCACGTTCTGAATCATCAGGGAAAATATCTCTCGGTGCGAGGGCCATTGAACATCGCCAGACCTGTCCAAGGCTGGCCGGTAATCGTTCAAGCGGGCGCATCCGAAGCCGGACGGCAATTAGCTGCCGAAACCGCCGAGGCTGTGTTTGCACCTGCTGGTAATTTGGAAGCCGGCAAAGCTTTATTTGCAGACATCAAAGGACGGGCGCAGTCGATCGGACGTGACCCAGACAGCATAAAAATCCTTCCCGGTGCTTTAGTCGTTGTGGGGGAAACCCTCGCTGAGGCACAGGCCAAGCGTGTGTATTTAGACAGCCTAGTACATTATGACAGTGGGATCGCTAGCCTCAATAGTGCCCTTGGCTACGATGTTTCGGGTTTTGATCCCGATGGTCCCTTGCCAGAAATCCCACTGACTAACGCTGGTCACTCTTCACGAGAAAGAGTAATAGCTTTAGCGCAACGTGAGAACTTGACTATTCGACAACTAGCTCAACGCGTTGGCAGTTACGGCGGGTTGGCTTTTGTGGGCACACCCCAAACCATCGCCGATGAGATGGAAAAATGGCTGTTTGAGGAAGGCTCTGATGGCTTCAACATCATGTTCCCTTTTCTTCCTGAAGGATTGAACGATTTCGTTGACAAGGTTGTGCCAGAACTCCAACGTCGTGGGATTTTCCGCAAAGAGTATGAGGGTACAACGCTGCGTGAAAATCTCGGTCTCGCGCGCCCTGCTAATCGCTTCTTCCAAACTAGTCTGGTGTAAACTGCGATCGCTAGTATCACACCTATTGTTTCTTTCTTTTTACCACTTGCATCAATAGTACCGTCATCCTCGCTACTTGATTTTTAAATTAGCTTGTGGTAAAGTCCGTGCAATCGTAATCTACTGTAAGTAGACTGACTTACAGTAGATTTTTTAGATAAGAAAGTTAGTAAACAGAGTCTAACCGCAAAATAAAAAATTTCCCGTCTTCAACTTTTACATCATTCCAAAATCAGTTTTTTAATTAAAGCCTGTATTTTAAACCCCAGAAAATTGGTAATACATCATGGTAGCAATATCTAGAAAACGCAACTTTCTAATTTTATTAGTAGCTGGAGTATTTACTCTTTCCACAACTTTAGTAAGTTGTAAAGCACCAGATACACGAGAGAAGGCAGCAGTTGCAGCTCCTAGTGGCATTAAGACAAAAGTGTTAAGAATTGGCTATTTTACTGCTGCGGATATCACCAAAAGTAGACAAGTTTTAGAGAAACGCTTGAATCCCTTGGGTATTCAAGTGCAGTGGGCGCAATTTACAGCTGGGCCACAGCTTTTAGAAGCAATAAATGTGGGTAGTTTGGATGTCGGTGCTGTTGGTGAAACTCCACCCATATTTGCCCAAGCCACTGGTATTCCTTTTGTTCTTCTTGCTAATACTATACCGGGTACTGGTGAAGGTTCGGCGATCGTAGTACGGGAAGACTCCCCCATCAAAACTATAGCTGATTTAAAAGGTAAGGGAATTGCCTTCCAAAGAGCTACTGCTAGTCAATACTTTGTGGTTAAAGCTTTACAAGAAGGAGGACTAGAGCTAAAAGATGTCAAACATCTCAATCTGATAGCACCAGAAACTCGTGCAGCATTATCGCGTAAAAGCATTGATGCAGCTGTGCTAGGTGATCCCCACCTGGCTATATTTCAGAAAACGGAAAAAGTTCGGATTATTCGTAATGCTAAAGGACTTTCAACCCAAGGAGGTTATTGGATAGCTGCACGTAGCTTTGTGAAAGAGAACCCTGAAGTAATAAAAATTCTCCTTGAAGAAGTCCACAAATTAGGCAAATGGTCTAAAGCAAATACGCGAGAAGTTGCCGAAATTGTCGGGCGTGATACCAAGCTTGATTTACCAACCTTAGAAACAATAGTCAAGCGTCGGCGTTTTGGCATTAGACCGATTACCGATAAGGTTATAGCAGGACAGCAAGAGATATCTGACTTGTTCTATAAGCAAAAATTCATCACTAAAAAGATTAATGTCAAGGATGTAACACTTACTCCTGAAGAATATGATGCCATCCTCCCGGCAGAAATTAAGCCCTGAGCATTTGCAATGAACATTAAGCCGGAAAAAATTCACAATACATTATGCTAACAGTATCTAGAAAACGCAACTTTTTAATTTTCTTGATGGCTGGAGTATTTACCCTAATTTGTAATTAGGGTAAAGGGAACGAGGAACAGTTTTGTAGGGTGTATTATTGCTGTTCTCGTAATGCACCGCAAATCTTGGTGGTGCATAGGGCTAATTTCTATAATCGCGTCCTACTAAACTATGAATCAATATCAAAATCTAAAATTCGATGACAGATGAAAGAAGTCATTTGTTGAAAATTCGCCGTTGTCAAAATAGATATTGTGAGCGTTACAAAATTAAGTA
>NZ_JAVRCE010000069.1:0-41173 GCF_034530915.1 Nostoc sp. DedQUE09 | reverse complement strand
GCTGAAGACGACGCTGTTGACCGAATTGCTATGCCCAGTCAGGGTGGAAATCTCTTTGCCCGTGTCCCGATTCCACAATTTGATGGTGTTGTCAGCACTGGCGGAAGCTAAAGTTTTGCCATCCGGGCTGAAGACGACGCTGGTGACCAAACTTCTATGGCCACTCAGGGTGGTAATTTCTTTGCCCGTCTCCCGATTCCACAATTTGATGGTTTTGTCATGACTTGCGGAAGCTAAAGTTTTGCCATCCGGGCTGAAGACGACGCTGATGACCGAACTTCTATGGCCACTCAGGGTGGAAATTTCTTTGCCCGTGTCCCAATTCCACAATTTGATGGTGTTGTCACCACTGGCAGAAGCTAAAGTTTTGCCATCCGGACTGAAGACAACGCTATGGCCACTCAGGGTGGAAATTTCTTTGCCCGTGTCCCAATTCCACAATTTGATGGTGTTGTCACGATTGGCGGAAGCTAAAGTTTTGCCATCCGGGCTTAAGACGACGCTGATGACCGAATCGCTATACCCACTGAGGGTGGTAATTTCTTTGCCTGTGTCCCGATTCCACAATTTGATGGTCTTGTCAGCACTGGCGGAAGCTAAAGTTTTGCCATCCGGGCTGAAGACGACGCTGATGACCAAATCGCTATGCCCACTGAGGGTGGAAATCTCTTTGCCTGTGTCTCGATTCCACAATTTGATGGTCTTGTCAGCACTGGCGGAAGCTAAAGTTTTGCCATCCGGGCTGAAGACGACGCTGATGACCAAATCGCTATGCCCACTGAGGGTGGAAATTTCTTTGCCTGTGTCCCGATTCCACAATTTGATGGTCTTGTCAAAACTGGCGGAAGCTAAAGTTTTGCCATCCGGGCTGAAGACAATGCTGAAGACCGAATCGCTATGCCCACTGAGGGTGGAAATTTCTTTGTCTGTGTCCCGATTCCACAATTTGATGGTCTTGTCACGACTGGCGGAAGCTAAAGTTTTGCCATCCGGGCTGAAGACAATGCTGTTGACTGAACTGCTATGCCCACTGAGGGTGGAAATTTCTTTGCCTGTGTCCCGATTCCACAATTTGATGGTGTTGTCACGATTGGCGGAAGCTAAAGTTTTGCCATCTGGGCTGAAGACGACGCTGAAGACCGAATCGCTATACCCACTGAGGGTGGAAATTTCTTTGCCTGTGTCCCGATTCCACAATTTGATGGTCTTGTCAAAACTGGCGGAAGCTAAAGTTTTGCCATCCGGGCTGAAGACGACGCTGATGACCAAATCGCTATGCCCACTGAGGGTGGAAATTTCTTTGCCTGTGTCCCGATTCCACAATTTGATGGTCTTGTCAAAACTGGCGGAAGCTAAAGTTTTGCCATCCGGGCTGAAGACGACGCTGATGACCGGAGCGCTATGCCCTTCGAGGCGATTTTGTTCACGAATGTTTAGCAGAATAGTCTGTAAACTAAACAAAGGGCTGTAAGCGGGATATTCTGCTAAAGATTGTTTATCCTTGACCAGAGTTTTTAGTTCTTCCGCACTCTGCACTGCTAACAGCAGCCCCTCTATTTGCCTTGAAGGTACAAACTCCCGCAATGCAGCAGTTCCGTCTTGTTCCAATCGCGTAACCGTTAAAGCAACTTTTCTGTCTGCATCTGCCTTTTTTAGTTCCTCAAGAGAAGTTTTACGGGCATTGACAGCCGCATTTAAATCAATTTGAGCTTTTTGTAATTGTTGTCGCGCCTGCTGTTGTTCTTGCCTTGCCCGATTTAATTCTGCAACAGCTTTTTCACGCTGCTGTTGTGCTTCTTGTCGTTGTCGAATTGCTTGGTTTGCCTGTCCTTCAGCTTGACTAGCTTTTGCGCTAGCTGCTACCACTTTGTTTTGAGCTAGTTTCAGGTTTTGCTGTGCCTGATTCACTTTGTCATTTGCAACATTCAGTTTTGAAGTTGCGTTACTAAGATTCCGTTTTACCTGTGCAGCTTGTTCGGATATTTTTTTATTGTCTGCCGATATTTGCTGATTATCTTGCTTAGTTGCTACGGTTTCTGTTTTTGCTTTTATTAATTCTGTTTGGGCATTATCTCTTTCTGCCTTTGCTGTTCCTGCTTGTCCCAATTGATATTGAGCAAATATTAATGATGCAACAGCCCCCAGCACAGTCAGTCCTAACACCAAAGAACCAATACGAATTCGTTGATTAGCTTTGTGGTTCGCCTCTGCTAATACTTGCTTTGCCTGTTCCTCTGCTTCCAACCTTTTCTGCACATCGCGCTTTTCTAACTCTTGGCTAGCAGCTAAAAACTGATAGTCTAAGTCACTTAAACTTTTACCTACTGCCCATTCTTGGGCATCATGCAAAGTCTTTCCCCGCAACAAGCGCGACTCATCTTGACGTTCCGACTCAGCCCAGGCATTAAATGTATCGGAGTATGGACGCAAGTTTGCTAAAATCTTTTCGCACCATTCCTGCTTAAACACCTCTGCGTAAATCCGGTTATAAATTCGCAGCTTCCCATCCCGCTTCACCACCAAACCCGTCAGCCGCAATTCCGTTTGTTCAACACTATCATCAGTTGCTATCTCTCCCTGCTGCAAAATCTGCTGATACAACCCCAACAATCGTCCAGTCCTCTGTTCTCCACTCTGCAAAATTCTGTCTCGAATCGTCTTCAAATGCTCCGGCTCATCTTGCGTCTCCCAATTCTTAATAATCCCCTCGCGTACCAACTCTTCCACCCAGTCCGCATCCCCTAGTCCCCAGTTTCTAGTCTCCAGTCCCCCCTGCACCAGTAACTTACAAACTTTTTGTGTCAAAAACGGCTGTCCTCCTGTCCAGTCCAGCACCACTTGCATCAATTCTTGAGAATCACCCAGTTCTGCCAATCCCTGTGCCAAGGGTTGCGCCTCTTGGAGTTGAAAGCCAGTTAAATCAATTGCCTGTCCAATATTAAAAGGTGTCCGGCGTTTGTCTTGAATCAAGTCTGAAGGCGTAGACACCCCAATCAAAGCAAAGGTGAGGCGATTATATTCAGGATGGTCTGCTCGTCGGTTATAGCAATCGCGGATAACTGCAAAAAAGTCATCTAAGTTGAATGAAAGACTCAAAACGCTATCAATTTCATCAATAAAAATAACAATCTTTTCAGTAATTGTTTTTAGTAAAATTGTTTCAATAAACTTGCTCAAGCGCTGTACTGGTGAAAGCAACCCGTTATCAGTCCACCAAGTATCTAAATCAAAAGTCGTATAAATATTCAAACTTCCCACCAGAGTATCAATCACCCCGGCATACCACTGTTCTGGGGTAATATCTGCCGTCCCAATAGCTGTAATATCAACAACAGCACAAGCAAATCCCTCAGTTTGCAAACGCTGCATTACCTGCACCCGCAAGCTAGATTTCCCCATCTGCCGGGAATTGAGTACATAACAAAAATCCCCAGCCTTCAAGCCTTCATAGAGGTCATGGTCAGCTTGCCGTCTAACATAAGTTAGGGCATTTTTAGGCAGACTACCACCGACTTGATACTGGTATTGAGTCATAAACAATTAAAAATTCAGCGCGAGTTAAACAAACCTCTCCCTGCCTTGAACTAAAGTTCAAGTCTGTCCCTCTCCGAATCGGAGAGGGACGGTTTTGCGTAGTAAAACCAGGGAGAGGTCATAATTACAAATTACTAATTAAACGAGCTAGATGTTTTAACACTTTTACGACAGTATATAAGTCATCCCCACGATTAAGCGACAGTGTATAAGATAAGGCATATCTCGGTGTACTCTGTTTAGTCAACTTAATAAATTGAAATTCACTACCATTGGTGATAAACCCAAAAACAGGTTTAGCCGAAGTTGCATCTGCCAACATATAAGCCAATGCTTGTGGAATTGCTGGCACTAAGGAGTAATCTGCTCGTTTCGCCTCAATTACGAGAACCCAAAGTGGAGGATGAAACACCAAAATATCAATACGTCCTCTAATAATTGTGCCTTCGTCTTCAGAAGAAATTTTTACCTCTTCTTCCGACGCAATGTAAAAAGGCGGTTGATAAAAACCTGCTAGACGCAATAGTGGAGATAGCACCACCATTTTGACTACAGGTTCTAAAATAGGATATTTCGATAGATGAAAATATTCTGTCTTGACTTCGTTGAGAGATTGCTTTTCTAAATCACTCAACTCAGGTAAATCTTGCTGCCACTCTGAAAAAAACTGTTCGTCGTCTGCAAGGTGTAAACCAAATTCATCGATGAGTTGGGCTAAGGTGATATCTTTATCTCTTCCTTGAATAAGTTGAACCATTGTTGAACCTTTTTGTTATAGCGATTCAAAAAATGTTTGCGATAGATTACCCCACCCTAACCCTCCCCGTATGTATTGGGGAGGGAACTAGATTCTCTTGTTTCCCCCCAATGCATCGGGGGGATTAAGGGGGGTAATTCGACTTGTGTGTACACCGTTAGCCTTAATAAGGGGAGATTAACGGGGGATACCTGGATAAGCGGAGGGTTTTGTCTATGTGTCGCATTCTTTTTTCAAATTGGTATTAAATGGTAATTGTAGAGAAAAGTTCTATTGCACTCCTAATGTACTTTCTTAATTTTTAATTCCCAAGCGATGCCCAAAATATTGACGATACAATTTACACAGTGGCACTACTTCATTGCCTTGAAACTTAACTAACCCCATACTGCGGAGTTTAAACGCTTCATTTGTGCCTACATCCACGGCGCGATTTGCTGTCATTGCTTGTTTAACCGCCGTTAGCAATTCTGTATCTTCTTGCAAGTTCAGCCAGTGGCGGCGCAGATGGTCACTATAAGGCCCTTCCTCGGTTGCCGCCATTTTTTGCAGATTTTCCAGCGTCATCCGACCACGGGCAATTTCATAAAGCGCTACCCGCACTAAATAAGGATGACCACCGACGAGTGTCATTAATTCTTCAATTTGTGAATCAGACCAATTGAGTCCGTGACGCTGTACCAAGTCTTGTACTTGTATTTGATGTAAGTCTGGTAACTCAATGGGTAAGCCGACATTAAAAGGCGACTGATTAATATTGAGCGGAATATAAACTTCCTTAGAATGCACAATTACCAACCGGAGATTTTTCCAAACTGTCTCATTCTTTGACCGCTCATGCCAAGCTCGTAGCAATCCAAAAAAGTCAGCAGCAATTATCGGATGCTTAAAGACTTCATCGACTTCATCCAAACCTATAGCTACAGGGCTATTAATGGCGGGTAATAAATACCGTTGAAAGTAATTTGTACATTTATTCTTGCTACCTAAAACACCTTTCCAATACTCATCTAATTTATCGGGTAGATTCAATTCGTAGGTAATGCTGGCGCAGAACCACTGCAAAAACTGATCTAAATTAGCGAGAAATTCTGCATCGGCTGACTGGAAATTTACAGGTGCTATCTGATAGCCATGTTGACTAGCATGATGGAGAACCCGCGACATGAGCGAAGTTTTGCCCATCTGCCGGGGAGCTTTGATGCGAATTAAGGCCCCTGGTTGAAGAATCGTTTCATAACAGTCTACCTCAATAAGCGATCGCTCGACATAGAAAGCAGAGTTTAGAGATACCTGCCCTTCTGGATTTTCTAAGGAGACTGCTGATTTTATATCGGTATCTGGAATCGTTTCGTTAGTAGAGTTAGCACCTTGGAGATTGTTCCGACTTTTCAGCACTGGGGTGGAAGACTCTGGAATACTTTCTAAATCAATAGCGCTACAGCCAAACTCATAAGCATCCTCATAAGACCTGTCAGCGCCTAGTGCATCATAAAAGCCTACCGCAAATTTAATTGCCGCCCTGTCCCCAATTGCCCGATTCATCCCAACTACGCAGTTAATGTGTTGGTAAATAGCCTCAGCTTGCACCTCGCTATAGCAGGCATTTAATAAGATACACTCAATTTTGTCTTTAAATAATTTAAATAGCCTTGCCAGTGACTCCGTACTCACCAGCTGCATTTGCCCTGTATTATTTTCTAAGGCTAAACCTTGATTTCCACCCCCATGCCCAGAAAAATGGATGATATGAGGATTATGATCTAAAAGCGCACGCCGCAAATCGTCAGGCCGCACCGCCCATTTAGTAATCAGTTCAAACTTATCTCGGCTGCGAGAGCGTTGCAACCCTTCCTGAATTTCCCTTACTTCTTCATCCAAGCGGAGTTTGTCTGTCGTTGTGGGATTAGCTGACACAATCAGGATTTTTTTCACAGCGCTATCAACTATTGAGTGCAGTCTTCTGGCTTAGATGTAGTTTACTACAGCAGATAACTACACAATTACTGATAGTGCATTACCGTTAACGAGTATTTGAACTGGATTAATCCACCTTTTATCTCCGTTGACGAGTATTTGAACTGGATGAATCCACCTTTTATCTCCGTTAACGAGTATTTGAACTGGATGAATCCACCTTTTATCTCCGTTGACGAGTGTTTGAACTGGATGAATCCACCTTTTATCTCCGTTGACGAGTATTTGAACTGGATTAATCCACCTTTTATCTCCGTTGACGAGTGTTTGAACTGGATGAATCCACCTTTTATCTCCGTTGACGAGTATTGGATACTCATGCAAATTCCAGCAATTTTTACAAGCGTGGAATACACATAATTTTAGGGACACAATATATTGTGTCCCTATGCGTGTAGTCTATTCAATTGAAAACCGTTGTAACTCTAAGCCAGATGCAACCTAATTAATCTTAATTTCCGATTTTTTCTTGGCAATCTGAGCTTAAATCAAAACTTTGACATTCTCTAGCTTCCGACAATTGCCTAACCGTATTACCAGGCTGATAACTTATCAAAGTTCCTGCAACCGCAGTCAGTGTAACAACAGTAGCTAGTCCCAGCAAAGTGGCTCGTTTTCTAGGTTTGATTGTACTGATGAAATTATCTAACCCAGTCGCACTACCAACAACCTCAATTGTCCCAAGTGCTTTTAAAGCAATAGCCGCATTAGCATAGCGGCGTTTTCGGTTACGTTCCACCATTTTCATCAACCACCATCGGAAACGCGGACTAATTTGAGGAACTAATTGCTGGAAATTAAAGCGATAGTTATCATCAATTAATTTGCCAATCTCAACAGAACGGGTATTAGTAAGTAAGCAAATTAGTGTTGCTCCTAAACTATATAAATCTGATGCCTCAGTCAGGGAATGACCAAACTGTTCCTCTGGTGGCATAAAACCTGGAGTTCCGGCTATAAAGCTGCTCAGAGCTACTTTCTCACTCTGTATTCTAGCCAACCCAAAATCAACCAGGTAAGCATTTAGTTCTTCATCAACCAAAATATTGTCTGGCTTAATATCCCGATGAATAATTGGGGAAACTTGCTTTTGCAGATAAACCAAAATTTCTAAGATTGAAAGAGCAATTTGCTTAATTTCTTCAGGATTAAAGCTACGTTTTAATCCCAAGGATGGGGCATTTTTATATTCTTGTACCAGATAAAAAGCCCCTGGCATTTCAAAGGAATCTATATAACGAGGAATGCGGGGATGATTGAGTTGTTGCAAGATTTCTATTTCGCGCTGATATGCTTTCACACCTGATAAATCAGCACCTGCACGAGCAAAACAAAACTCTTTAATCACCACCTGCTGATTAGATTTAAAAACATTAGCTAGATAAATAATCCGTCCCCCTTCTCGGTTGCGTCCTAGTTCGCTGATGACTTGATAGCCAAGTTCTGAAAAATCTGGATGGTGATTTAAGAGAATTACCCCTTTATCTCCATTACGCACATCAAGCTCCATTTCTTCACACACCATACGAGTTTGATTATGTCAAGGCGCAATTAAAAGATTAAGATCCACTCACCCAGATTGTTAGCCCCATTTTTACCTTGCTTGGGCTAATACATATCGGCAGAAAGGCAAAATGATTACCTTTGCGCTAGCCAATCGACAATCTGGGCATTGACAACCTCTGGAACCTCATCGTGAGGACAATGACCGGCATTGGGAATGGGAACAATTTTGATATCTTTGCCATTCTCCCGTGCCTTTTCGTAAATCTTGGCCCCGGTAATTGGTGTCCAGGGATCGTCAGCACCCCAAATTACTAATAAGGGACGTTCTACTTTGGGCAAAAGTTCCTCTGGGCTAGGGCCAGGAGGGGCTGTGAGTATAGATGCGAAGACTTGTTGCGCTCCTGGATCGCAAGAGGGAGTATAAAGTAAATCGACTAATTCATCGGTGACAGCTTCACGATTCCGGTACACTTGGTATAGAGTGCGGCGAATTTGAGCTTTTTGGCGGATGCGGTTATAGACAAATTTACCTGTAATTGGCGATCGCACAAACTGATTAAAAGTTGACATCACAATCCGTAGTGGCGGGTTCAGTTCATGGGGACGATGACTCAAACCACCCGCAGAATTAATTAGAATACCACCAGCAGCAATTTCTGGATGTTCTACCAGTACTATTAAGCTCAAAAGTGCGCCGATGGAGTTGCCAATAAATACAGCAGGTTCTTGGATGTGTGCTGTGCAGAAATCTTTTAGCAGTTCCACCCAAACTTCCACACTGTAATCAATGGGCGCTTTATCAGAACCACCAAAACCCAAAAGGTCTATGGCAAATACCTGGTAGCCAGCATTAGCTAAAACTGGGATATTTTTGCGCCAGTGTCCAATGGAAGCACCGAAGCCGTGAACTAATACCAAAGGGCGTCCTGTGCCCATGACAGTGTACTGAATTTTGTAGCCCTGCCAATTCCAAATGAATTTTTCAAAGGCATCTTGGGTTGCAAGCTGTTGTGTCGTTACAGTCATTATTAAGATTAATAAAGTGTTTCTTTAATATAGTAATGTTCTCTGACCAAAACAGTGCTGAGTGCTGAGTAACGAGTGCTGAGTAAAAAAAGCAATAATAATCACACTCCTAACTCCTAACTCCTAACTCAGCACTCAGCACTCAGCACTCAGCACTGATTAAATGTTAGTTCCATCTACCCCAAGGGATTAATAAGTCAAGGGATACCAAATACCCCTGTGACTTTTTAGACGAATGGTAGTGTGAGATGAAATACATGAATCAAAGTTACTTGGCTCAAATGAGCAAGTTTGTTCTGGCTGCAACCTCTGTGGCAATATTTTCACCAATAGCTTCTGCATCTGCAACTTCAGGGTTCTCTACCATCGTCGCCCAAATATCTGATAATTCCACAGGTCAACAACTTTTAGCCGATAAAAAAGTAGAAACAAGGAGTCGTACTACTATTGAGCGGCAAACTATCACTACAGAAAGCCGCAATAGTAGTGTTTCTACAAAAGGGAAAAAAACAGGTTTTAGCCTTGCCATTTGGGAACCATCGGGTAACTTGTCAGAGGTGATTGCTCGCATTTCTGTCAAAAGTAAAGGTAGCAAGGGCTATTTAAAAGAGCGGTTTTTGGGTGATTACAAATACAAGATTAAGCAAAAAGCAAAATTTGCTAAGGGTTTAAAAGCTAGCGATCGCATCGTCGTGCGATTGTATGATGTTCAAAACCGCTTTATTGGCTACAGCGAATTTGAATGTTTATCGGCAAATACCACAGTTAACCTGATTTTGTCAGCCAAGCCTACAGAATACCAAGTCATTCGCACTGTTTATGGTGTTGATGCTGACCAAAACGGCACTATTGACGCAAGTACCACCACCTACGACTACTTCACCCAAGTCAGCGACCAACGTGTTAGTTTCCTCAGCAGTTCCCAAACCTTCCAAGGTAGTCAGTTCCAAGTAGAAGGTTTGTCAAAAATTGCAGCAACCAGCGTTTATCCTGCCTCTTTCACTCAGGGTGAGTATGCTTTAGTGCGTCAGTCGTTCGTGAACGTCTTTAGTTCCGAATTGGCAGAGGCTTTGCAAGCTACTCCTGGCAGCTTGGTGCAGGTGATTGAAGTCAGAGATAACTCTAGCTATGATGTCAGCCAAATGCTGATGAATTATCGCCAAGTCGGGATGTCTCGCGCTCTCCAAGTTGGGTTTTCTGATGTTTCTACAGACTACTGGGCTAAAGATTTTATTGCCGAGTTGGCCTCGATGGAAATTCTCGAAGGTTTTCCTGATGGGACTTTCCGCCCGGATGCACCAGTAACTCGTGCCCAATTTGCGGCAATGCTGCAAAAAGCCTTTACCAAGGGGAAAATTCGTCGAGCGATCGCATTTAAAGATGTCTCAACTCAATATTGGGCTTACAATGCCATTAGCGAAGCTTATCAAATGGGCTTTTTAAACGCTGTTATTGGCAAAGGTTTCAACCCCAGTCAAAGCCTTTCTCGCCTTGACATTTTGGTAGCATTAGCGCGGGGATTAAATTATCAAACCAGTGGTTCCACAGATACAATCTTATCTGTTTACAGCGATGCAACTACTATTCGTAGTGAATATCGTAGTCTGATTGCAGCTCTGACACAACGCGGTATAGTCGTCAACTATCCCAATGCGAACTTGCTAAATGTTGAACGGGTAGCAACCAGGTCTGAAGTATCTGCTTTGCTATACCAGGCTCTGTCTAGCACCGGACAGGTAGCAAACATTTCCTCGCAGTACGTCGTTGGACAACAACAACAAGTTGCAGTTGAAGAACAGATTGAAACTTCAACGGAGGGCGTAAAACCGCGTCGCCATTGCAACCAAGGAATTGGTAATGGTTCTGAGGGATGTGACCCAGGCAATTCACACCCTCACGGCGGCAGCAACGATGAAGGTGGACGCACCCCTGGTAATAAGTAACCATTTTTTAAGAGACGCGATTAATCGCGTCTCTAGCTTGCTCAACTGTAAAATTCACTACCTGACCATAAGAAATTTCCAGGGTATGACCATCTGGGTCTCGAAGATAAGCCCAGTAACCAACGGGAGGGCCCCAGTCATTTGGCCCAGCCAGCAGTATTCCTTCAGTGCGTGCCTCATTGCACAGGCGATCGATTTCCCCACGATTCTGATAAGCTACCCCAAGATGGGATTGTGGTAAAAGTGCGCCTTCTACTTTAGGTACTTTAATTAGGACAATCACAAAAGGTCTAGTCAGGTCACTAATCCAAGCAACATCTGATTGAGTCGCTTGATCAATGCGATGATGCACGACTGTCATTTGGGCGTACTTTGCATAAAATGAGATACTTGCATCAACATCACTGACTGCAAGTGCAATGTGAGTAAAACCAAGATCAGACATAAAAAAACTCCGTGTAGACTCGACCGCACGAATGTAGGTGTTGGCATCAGTGCTTACTAAGAAAGGTGACACCATTGATAATGAAGGTAGGCGTTATCTTCACAAAATTTATGTTTTTAACTTGGTTCGACAGCAACTCTTGGTTACTGGAAATCGGCGGGAAACGAATACTAATTGACCCTTGGCTGGTTGGTTCGTTAATTTTCAGCAATTTGGATTGGTTATTTAAAGGGTCGCGATCGCAAAATCGCCCAATTCCAGATAATATTGATTTGATCTTGCTATCTCAGGGTTTAGAAGACCATGCTCACCCACCAACGCTCAAGCTGTTAGATCGCAGCATCAAGGTTGTAGCTTCTCCCAATGCAGCTAAGGTAGTACAGCAGTTAGATTACACCCAAGTAACAGTATTAGCTCATGGTGAAACTTTCACTTTAAATAATCAAGTAGAAATCAAGGCTTTCCCCGGCTCGCCCATTGGCCCGACTCTGGTAGAAAATAGTTATCTTCTCAAAGAATTGGCGAGTGGTTTAACTGTATACTATGAGCCTCACGGGTATCATTGTCCACAACTTCAGCAATCTGCACCTATCGATGTAGTGATTACGCCGTTTATTGACATGACGCTACCTTTGCTTGGGCCGATTATTAAAGGACAAAATAGTGCTTTAGAAGTCGTCAAATCATTACAGCCTCAAGTAATAATACCTACTGCCGCTGGTGGAGATGTGTCCTTTGAGGGCTTGCTGATGAAACTCATTCAAACTAAAGGAAGTGCTGAGGAATTTCGTTCGTTATTAGAAAAGAACAATCTTTCGACGCAAGTACTTGAGCCGAAACCAGGCGATCGCTTTGAACTACCATTAGAAAAACGAGCATTAGCAATCTAAGTTGCACCTAGCCCTAGCTATTACAAATCGAGGTTTTCAACCCGCGCAGGCGGGTTTCGTCTGTATAGCCGCGACTTCTAGTCGCCAGGGCTAATTTTTTTCCATAGCTGAATTATCTTGCATATACACTTCCCTAATCGGAAAAGGAATTTGAATTCCTGCTTGCTGATAGCGTTTGTGTAATTTTTTGATAAATAGATGTTTCCCAATCCGTTGATCGAAGTACTCACTTACCCGCATATAAAGCGTAAAATCTATACTAAAATCATTAAAAGTATGAAATCTGATATATGGTTCATTTTCTTTTAAATCCGGTGCAATTTCTTGCATAACTTCTTTAGCAACTTCTACAGTCACTTTTTCAACTTGTTCCAAATCGCTATCATAACTTACGCCCACATCCATTGTTAAAGTAATTTCTTTTGCAGGTAAATGATAGTTGGTGAAAATAGCCGAAGACAACTTAGAATTGGGAACAATGACGATATTATTGGAAATTTCTTTAATCGTCGTATTCCGCCAAGAAATATCTATAACATATCCCTCATGCCCAGCATCTAATTTTACATAGTCACCGGTTCTAACTTGCTTAGAAATAATTAAGTAAAACCCAGAAAATAAATTTGCAAGTGTGTCTTGAAGTGCCAAACCAACTGCTAGACCACCAATACCTAAAGTTGTGACGATCGGAGTAATTTGAATACCCACAGTTTGCAATATGATTAATGTTCCCAAAACTAAAACAGTAATTTTAGCCAGATTAGAAATTAGTGATGTGGGAACCCCTTCTGCTCTGCGAATAAATAAATTCACAAAACCAGCAGTCAATCTGGCTAAAACTAGAGTTACTGAATATAGCAGTGCGATCGTCAGAACTTTTTGCAGTACTAATGCAATATCTGGTTTGAGGGGAGAACTCAGAACTGCCCAGAAAAAACCGCCAATGACAAACCAAATAAAAGTCATGCGGTGCAGAGAGTGAAATATAATATTACCCCCGGCGATTCGTTTATTATTAACAAATCTTTCCAGTTTCTTAAAGATAACTTTTTCACCAATTAGTCCAGCTAGTAAGCCAGCTAGAATAAATGCTATGGGCGGAATCCATTCGATCATATTAATTTAGATTTGGAATTTTAGATTTACAATAACAGCATTTTGACTGTAATTATGGCTAAATTTTACCTTGTTGTCGGATTAGCTGCTTGAAATTTTCTTTACTTATGGATTTGCCAATTATTTACCACCCAGATTACATTGCTCCACTACCTGAAGGACATCGTTTCCCGATGTCTAAGTTCCGACAACTCTACGAATTGCTGTTAGCTGATGGTGTAGCGAATCAAGAACAATTTCACACTCCCGAACGTCCGCTACTAGAATTGATAGAGTTAGTCCATACTCCAAGCTACGTTCAAGCTTATTGCGAAGGAACCCTAGATGCGAAAGCACAACGTCGTATTGGTTTGCCTTGGAGTCCAGCACTAGCAAATCGTACTTGTGTAGCGGTAGGTGGTACGATACTTACTGCAAAACTGGCACTAAGTCAGGGTTTAGCTTGTAATACGGCTGGTGGAACTCATCACGCCTTTCCCAGTTATGGATCTGGTTTTTGTATTTTCAACGATTTAGCGATCGCCTGTCGCGTTTTACAAAAATTTGGACTCGTTCAAAAAATCCTGATTGTCGATTTGGATGTCCATCAAGGAGACGGCACAGCTTTTATCTTCCAAGACGACGACAGCGTTTTTACTTTCTCTATGCACTGCGAAGTCAATTTCCCCGGTACGAAACAAAACAGCGATTTGGATGTTCCTTTGCCGATGGGAATGGAAGATGACGCTTATTTACAAACCTTGGCGAATTATTTGTCAGATTTGTTGTCTAAAGTCAAGCCAGATTTAGTATTTTATGATGCAGGTGTTGACCCTCATATAGGCGATCGCTTGGGCAAATTAGCCCTTACAGATGCTGGCATTTTCCGCCGAGAAATGCAGGTATTGAGTACCTGTATGAGTAGTGGTTATCCAGTGGCCTGCGTCATTGGCGGCGGTTATGCCGATGATATGAAATCTTTAGTATGGCGACACTCCCTGCTACATCGCGCCGCCAGTCAAATTTATCAGCAGTATAAACTATAGTCATTTAATGGGTAATAGTAACCGAAATCGTAAAGTTTTTATACACATAGGTTTTTGGCTTTTTCAACCCGTCGAACTCACGTTAAAATTGATTCTTAATGTAACAATTCAATCTAGTGCCTGATCTTTTTTTAAAATTTTACGCTCTCTTCGTTTAAGGAAGATAACTTAATCCGCCGACTTTCACGCGATAGGGGCATTAAAATCGGAGCTTGACTTTCAGCATTGCTTTCTTTCAAGCTTTCTATCACCTGAGATAATTCTGCAATTGTCGGTGCTTCAAATACGCTACGCAAAGGCAACTCCACGTGTAAGGCGTCGCGTACTCTAGAGACAAGCTGAGTTGCCAGTAATGAATGACCGCCTAATTCAAAGAAATTATCATAAATTCCTATGCGCTTAAGTCCCAAAACCTCAGCAAAAATTTTCACCAGCACTTGTTCAACAGGAGTCCGAGGTGCGATGTAATTTTCAGGCAATTGGAGCTTAATTGCATCATGGAATGCTTTTAAGGCGCGGCGATTGACTTTACCATTAGCTGTTAGAGGTAATGACTCCAATACTACAAAAGCTGATGGCATCATGTACTCAGGCAGTTTTTGTGTTATGTAAGTCTGCAACTGTGGCACTAACTTACGCGCAGCTTTGGCTTGTAGGGGATTATTGGCGTAAGATTGCCAGGGACGAGAATGAGCCGTGCTATGGGGAAAAATAGTTTTCTTACTTACTGCATCTTGCCGTACAAAAACTACATCATAATATCCTTCAATGCTTGAAAGTGACCAGGTGATCTCAACCCTATAAGGTAGATTTAGCGCATAAAAATCTTCTGGGTCTACTCCAAAATTTTCAAGTTCTTGCAAAGCTTTACGTATTTGACCTACAGTTTTAAAACTTTCTGCGTCTGATAGCCATTCTGCTGTTTTAACTGCTGACATTACCCGTGCATTAGGTACATTGATAATGCTTAATATTTCTAGTTGATTCTCAATTAATAACTGACGCACTGCTGAGACTGTGAGATTATCTTCAGACCAGTTCAGCACTGAATGATTTTCAGTATGATTAACAATTTCGGTACTAATATGAAGAATCACATTGTAACGAAACTGAGTTAATTCATTGTGATATTTTCCACGCATCAGTTGAATTTGCACATGATTAATCTGCGGAAAGCGTTGCTTGATAACACTAAAAAAAGCTGGATCAATAACTAACTCTGTTTCTTGAAATATTTGCGTTTGTACCCGTTGCTGCAACTCGAAGCAGGTAAGGGAAGGTTCAGCTTGATGCAGTTGCACTGACGCATGGAAAGCTTGCAAGAGTGGCAAACTACGCACATCCCCTATGAAAATAAAGCCACCCGGAGCAGTTGCCTTCACAGCACCTTCTAATACACTAATCAGATAATCAATAGTAGGGAAATATTGTACAACTGAGTTCAGAATTACTGCATCAAAAGCTGCTGTTTCTACTTTCTCGAAGTCAGTAGCCATCTGCTGATACAGTGATACCTGCGGCATTTCTTGTTTTTGTAGCTGTTGGTGAATGCAGTTAAGTGAAACTGAGGAAAAGTCTGTTCCCCAATATTTAGTGCAGTGAGGTGCAATTCTAAATAGAATCAAGCCTGTTCCACAACCAATTTCTAACACTCGTTTGGGTTGCAAAGCCAAAATCTGCTCAACTTGGTTATCCACCCACTCACGCATTTGCTCTGCTGGAATAGGCTGATTTGTGTAACTGCTATTCCAGCCGACAAAATTGAATGTAGGATCTGAATCAGTAGATTGATTATAAGTTTCGTTATACAACATCTGCCATTGCAAAACCTGCTCATTCTGCAATTGCATTAATTGCAAATTCTCCTGTTCGTTACTATAGTTACTGTATTCAGTTTCTAGTACTACATAAGCTACTAGGCACTTTTCCTTTTCATCCTCACGAGTTATTACTACAGTTTGCTGCACTGCTGGATGCTGACTCAGTACCGCTTCAATTTCTCCCAACTCAATACGATAGCCACGAATTTTTATCTGATCGTCGAGGCGACCTAAAAATTCAATGTTGCCATCTACTCGATAGCGAACTAAATCACCTGTTTTATAAAGTCGTGCTTTTAACTTATTAGTAAAAGAATGATAAATGAAGGATTCAGCACTTAATTCAGGATGGTTTAAATAACCTCGTGCTAACCCATCACCACTTATGTACAACTCTCCCGGAACGCCAATAGGTACTGGTTGTAAATGTTTATCTAATATATAAAGTTTTATATTGGCGATCGCACATCCAATTACAGGTGCTAAATTATCTTTGTTCTTAACAGAAACATATCCTGAAGTTGTAACAACTGTGTTCTCAGTTGGGCCGTAATTATTAAATACTTGAAAAGAGTGGGAAGCTAAAGGATATTGATTTAGTTTGTCTCCACCGGTGAGCAATATTCGTAAAGCTGCGTTCTTAGGAAAATCTAATAATAAAACTTTCTCTGCTAAAGGTGTTGGTATGAAACAAATTGTTATCGCTTTTGATACTAGCCAATCTCGGAGATAGTTAGGCGATCGCCTGGTTTCATCCTCTACAAAATAAATGCTTGCCCCAATGCTAAGATAAGGCCAAATTTCCCAACCGCAAGCGTCAAAGGCAACTCCAGAAATCTGCGTTGCTCGGTCAAGGGGTGAAACTACAAACGCTTTTTGATGCCAAAATACTAAATTTAATAATCCTCTATGTTCAATTTTAACCCCTTTAGGTTTTCCAGTTGAGCCAGAAGTATAAATGATATAAGCGAGGTTATCTACTGTAACTTTACTAGTAAGGTTATCTTCAATCTCTTGAGAAATAATCTCCCAATCTTTATCTAAACAGATTATTTGTAAATCAGAGTTTTTTAGACGTTCAAGCCATCGCTCCTGAGTTAATAAAACTGAGACTTGAGCATCTTCGAGCATAAAATTTAAACGCTCAGATAGATAGCTTGCATCTAAAGGTACATAAGCTCCACCTGCTTTCAGTATGCCCAACATCCCGATTACCAGATCAAAAGAGCGTTCTACACAAAGTCCTACTAAAACTTCGCTTTTAACTCCTAATTTTTTTAGATAATGTGCAAGTTGATTACTGCGTATATTTAACTCTTTGTAGCTAAGTTGCTCATCGCCAAATACTAGCGCAGTTGCCTCACTATTCTGCTCTGCTACACTCTGAATTAACTGATGAATACACTTATCTTGAGGATAAATTGCTTGGGTATTGTTCCATTCAACTAACAATTGATGTAGCTCAGATTCGCTTAAAAGTGGTAAATGTGTAATTCGGTCTTCTGGATTTGCAACTATACCCTCCAGTAATATTTGGAAGTGTCCTAGCATCCTGGTGATAGTAGCGTCATCGAATAAATCTGTGCTATAAATTACAAAACCACTAATTCCTTCTGAGCTATCTGCCCATAACCCATTTTCAGTATTTGGCTCCCACAAGTGGAACTCCAAATCAAAGCGCGTTGTTTCCGTTTCAAATGGTAGCGGACTTAAAGTTAAACTAGGTAATTCTAAGGCTGTCATCGGCGCATTTTGGAGCGCAAAAACAACTTGAAATAGCGGATTTTGATTCAAATTACGCTCTGGATGCAGTTCTTCTACAAGTTTTTCAAAAGGTAAATCTTGATGGCTGTATGCTCCTAAAGCTACCTCTTTAACTCGACTCAATAATTCCCGAAAAGTTGGGTTTCCTGATAGATCGGTACGCAGTACTAAGCTATTGACAAAAAAACCAATTAATCCCTCAATTTCACTACGGTTGCGATTGGCAATAGGTGAACCAATAGCAATATCTTCTTGTTGTGTGTAGCGGTAAAGTAAAACTTGAAATGCTGCTAGTAGAGTTATGAATAAAGTCACCCCTTCTTGTTGTCCGAGAGTTAAAAGTGCTTTGCTCAAACTTTTTGATAATTGCAAAGGTTGTCTTGCACCCTGGTAAGTTTGCACAGCTAGTCTTGGTCTGTCAGTTGGCAGATTTAGTATAGAAATGCCGTCTAATTGCTTCTGCCAGTAACTCAGTTGCTTTTCTAATACTTCCCCTTGCAACCATTGGCGTTGCCAGTATGCAAAATCTGCATATTGGACTGTAAGTTTCGCTAGAGGAGAAGGCTGATTGCTGGCAAAGGCTGTGTAAAGCGCTGCTATCTCTTGAATCAGCACCCCAATAGACCAACCATCAGAGACAATGTGGTGCATAGTTAGCAGCAGGATGTATTGTGTCTCATCCAACCACAGCAGTTTTACTTGCAACAACGAATCAGTTGATAAATTAAAAGGACGTTGAGCTTCTTGTGTAGTGAGTCGTCGTGCTTGTATTTCTCGTTCGGCTTGTGGCAGTTGCCGTAAATCTATTATTGGTAAAGGTATTGTTAGGGTAGGATTAATTACCTGAACTGGTTGCCCTTTCTGTACGACAATAGTGGTGCGTAAAGCTTCATGTCGCCGCACAATTTCGTTAAAAGTTTGCTCTAGTACGGCTAATTTCAGCGAACCTGTTAAATGTAGTGCTAGTGGAATGTTATAGAAAGGATTATTAGGGATTAATTGGTCAAGAAACCACAGCCGTTGTTGAGCGAAGGAGAGGGGAAGATTTCCTGAGCGCAAAATGGGTATGAGAGGTTTAAAACTGTGGTTATTAGTACGATTAGATGCTTCTAAAAATTCAATAATTTCTGCTTTACGCTCTTGAATTTCTGCACGCAGTTCTGGTGTAATAATTCCTTCAGGGGCGTTACAGCGAAACTTTTCACCATCAATAAAAACTTGAATATCTAAGCTGCGAAGATAAGATAAAAACTCAACGGTATTCAAAATTACACCCCTTCGCAACAGTTATTACTTATTAGTTATTAACTAACCCAGCATTTTTATCACACTTACAACACCCTATAAATCATTCTTGGGAGTGAAAGTTAGATGATTTTAACTATGGTATGAAGCTAAAAGCAGTTAACAAAATATTACAAGGTTTAGGCTGATAATATTCATGCCTCATAATTTTCTACTTGTATGGCTGGTTCAACTGCTGTCGGTTGGGGTACTTGGTAGGGGGATCTATATTTAGGAAGTCGGGTGGCTAACTGCTCAAACTCAAGCGTTTTTACTTAAAATTCCACGTCTTCTCGATCTTGACTCGTAGTTCCAACTTTATCTAAACTTTTTTTCGCCCAATATGTTGTTTCAATGTACTTAGTAAGTTGTTCAATAGTTGGCGCTTCAAACAAATTGCTTACAGGCAAATCTATTTGGAAGGTGTCACGGATACGGGAAGTTAGCACAGTCGCTAAGAGAGAATGACCGCCCAATTCAAAGAAATTGTCATGGACACCTACTTGCTCTTTCCCCAAGACTTTAGCCCAAATTTGGGCAAGTAACTCTTCAACCTGCGATCGCGGTGCCACATAATCTTGATTATTGAAAGAAATTGTATCAGGCATGGGTAAAGCACGCCGATCCACTTTGCCATTATGTGTAAGAGGTAGAGATTCCAGTATCACGTAGGCGCTTGGCACCATGTATTCTGGTAACTTTTCTTTGAGAAATTGACGAAGTAAGGATGCAAAGGCTTGCACCTCTTGCATCGCTATCTGTTCCTGGTTGAAAACAACATAAGCTACCAAGTACTTATCATCAGGTACATCCTCACCAACAATGACAACAGTTTCTCTCACTGCTGGATGTTGATTCAACACCGCTTCAATCTCTGACAACTCAATGCGGAAGCCACGAATCTTTACTTGATTGTCAATGCGACCTAAAAATTCAATATTGCCATCTGGTAGATAGCGGGCTAAATCACCCGTTTTATAAAGGCGTGTTTTGGGATTATTACTAAAAGGATGAGGAATAAAGTGTTTAGTAGTGAGTTCAGGGCGATTGAGATATTCTCGCGCCAGCCCCTCCCCACCCATATATAATTCGCCAGTAACGCCAATAGGCACTAGTTGTAAATGGGGATCTAATATATAGATTTGGGTATTTGTAATAGGGCGACCAATAGGCAAAGATGTAGCTGATGAAAACTCTTGAACATAATAATAAGAAGAGAATGTTGTATTTTCTGTAGGTCCATAAACATGAATTAAATGCTTTGGCGCACCATTTTTAAGAATCTTTTTAACCCATCTTGTATCAACAGCCTCGCCACCAAAAAGCAAATATTTCAAGGTCGTAAAAGCTTGCGGAACATTTCTAGCAATCTGTTGAAACAAGGCGGTAGTCAAAAACAGAATATTGATACCTTTTTCTCGTAGCTGTAATGCAAATTCGTGAGGTGAGAGGGTTACATCTTTACTAACTCCCACAAGTTGAGCGCCGTTAAGTAGCGCTCCCCATATCTCGAATGTCGCTGCATCAAAAGAAGCGTTTGAGGCTTGGGCGACTTTATCAGATGGTAATAATTTTATATAGTTCGTATCGCACACTAACCGATTTACAGCTTTGTGAGGTACAGCAACTCCCTTGGGTTTTCCTGTAGAACCAGAGGTGTAAATAATATATGCTAAATTATCACTATTTAAATCACTTTTAAGATTATCTTCCTTTTCTTGGGTAATAATTTCCCAGTCTTTATCTATAGAAATAATTGGTTTTGAGAAATATTCAAAATGCTTGAACAAGTTTTTTTGTGTCAGCAACACTGAAACTTGTGCATCTTCAAGCATAAAATTTAGACGCTCTTGAGGATAGCTGGGGTCTAATGGAACATACGCTCCCCCAGCTTTCAGAATACCCAACAACCCGACGATCATTTCTATAGATTGTGAGATACAAATGCCGACTAAAACTTCTGAACCTACTCCGATTTTTTGTAAATGGTGTGCTAGTTTATTGCTACGAGTATTCAACTCTTGATAAGTCAGTTGCTCGTTAGCAAAGTTTACTGCTATAGAATCAGGATACTGCTGTACCTTTTTTTCAAACAATTGATGGATACATTTATCTTGAGGATAATAGGCTTGGGTGTTATTCCATTTCACCAATACCTGATGTAACTCCGCTTCACTTAATAACGGTAAATTTGCAATTCGTTCTTCTGGATTTGCAACAATAGCTGACAACAGAGTTTTAAAATGTTCTACCATCCGGCTAATAGTAGCTTGATCAAATAAATCTGTGTTATAAACCATTACACCTCGGAGACCTTCAGAATACTCCCAGTTTCCGCCCCATAAGCTCCTAAAATCCTCAGAACACTTCCACAGATGCAGTTCTAAATCAAAACGTGTTTTTTTCAAGTCAATATTCAGAAAGCTAGGTATTAATCCAGGCAGTTCTAGCGCTGACATTGGTGCATTCTGAAAACCAAACACCACTTGAAATAGGGGATGATGGCTCAAGTTACGCTCTGGATGTAGTTCTTCAACTAACTTTTCAAAGGGTAAATCTTGGTGGCTGTATGCTCCTAAAGTTACCTCCCGTACTCTGCCTAGTAGTTCTCGAAAAGTTGGGTTTCCAGATAAGTTGCTATGTAGCACCAAACTATTGACAAAAAAACCAATTATTCCTTCAACTTCGCTGCGGTTACGATTAGCAATTGGGGAACCTACCGCGATATTTTCTTGATGGGTGTAGCGGTAAAGTAATGTTTGAAATGCTGCCACCAGTGTCATAAATAAGGTTGCAGCTTCTTGCTGTGACAGCTTTTCTAGTGCATCAATTAGCTTGAGCGGTAACTCTAGAAATTGGGTTGCTCCTTGATAGCTTTGTATAGCTGGCCTTGCTTTATCAGTAGGCAGATGCAGTATGGAAATATTGTTTAATTGCTCCCGCCAGTAAGCTAACTGGGTTTGAAGTACTTCTCCTTGCAGCCACTCGCGCTGCCAGTGAGCAAAATCGGCGTACTGAAGAGGCAGTTCTAATAGAGGAGAAGGCTGGTTTTGTGCAAAAGCTGTATACAGCGTTCCCAGTTCCCGAATTAATACCCCCATAGACCAATCGTCGCAGATAATATGGTGCATATTCAGTAATAGAATATGTTCTGTCTCAGAAAGGACGAGGAGTATTACTCGCAGCAATGGCCCGGAGGATAAATCGAAGGGATGTTCTATCTCTGCGGTAATAATGCACTTTGCTTTAACTTCTTGTTCGTCAGCTGGCAATTGTTGGAGGTCTAATACAGAAAGAGGTATTGTTAAGCTGGGTGCGATCGCCTGTAAAGGTTGCCCATCCGACACAATAAAAGTGGTGCGTAAGGTTTCGTGGCGACGCACGATTTCGTTAAAAGTCTGTTCTAGTGCGGCTAATTTCAGCGAACCTGTAAAGCGAATTACTGTCGGCACATTGTAGATAGGATTGCCGGGGATCAAGCGATCGAGGAACCATAGGCGCTGTTGAGCAAAAGATGCTGGAAAAACGAAGACTTCTTCAGAAGACATAACGATCCTTATTTTAGATTTTGTGCTTTCTCAATACAAGCTCTTAGCTGTGCGGCGAGAACTTGGATATGGGGTTTTCTCAGCATGGTTAAGTGATTGCCAGGAATATGATGAATTTCCGTTCCTCCTACAGTTAGCCGATCCCAGCCCATACTCGGATCTTCTTTAGCAATGCTTGATTGAACCTTTGTTCTGAAAAGATTAATTCGTTTAGGATAGGCTTGCGGAACGTAGTTAAGAACTGCTTGGCTATTGGCATAAAAAACACGAAGCATTGGACGAATTGCTAACTCGCTTAAAAGTCTTAACTTGGATTCTTCAGGTATAACGTTAGCTGTAGCATCCTCTTTTAGGATGAGGTGAGAGAAGAGATTTGTTTGGAGCCGCACAATTTTATTAAAATTAGCCCATCGAGAAGTTAAACTGTTAATTCTGTTATTAGCGATCGCAATAATTAGATAAAAATAATCGAGGAAAAAGGGCCATATATATCGCGCCACTGTCGTCAGCATAAACTTGAAACCACTAGCCAAAGAAGGTACATTGCCCGGAATTGGTGCTAAAGTGTCAAGCACAGCAAGTAGAGCCACTTCTTCCCCAGACTTTTGGAGTTGTTGAGCCATCTCAAAAGCAACCCAACCTCCAAAAGACCAACCTCCTAAAAAATAAGGGCCTTTGGGTTGCACTGAGCGCAATGCTTCAATGTAGTGGGTAGCCATATCCTCAATGCGAGTTAATGGAGAACTTTTTCCATCAAGTCCAATAGGTTGTAGCCCATAAAATGGTTGATTTTTTCCCAAATTATGAGCTAATTCGTAATAAGGAAAAACAACACCAAAGACCGGATGTATACAAAAGAAAACTGGATTTGCACCAGCAGGTTGAATTGGAACTAAGGGAGACCACGGAAGAGAATCTGCTTTTGAGGATAGAGCAGTTGCTAAACTTTCAATCGTTGGATTTAAAAATAAGGTAGATAACAGTAATTCGTTCTCAAACTGTTTGTGTATTTGTTTCAGGAGGCGTACAGTTAACAGCGAATCTCCTCCCAAGTCAAAGAAGTTATCGTAAATTCCCACACGCTCAATATTAAGCACTTCAGCCCAAATTTTTGCCAAGTTTGACTCGGTTGGAGTCCGAGGAGCAATAAATGTTTTATCTATTGAGTGGCTATTTGGAGTGTTGAGTTGTGTTAGCGCCAAACGATCTACTTTACCATTAGCTGTTAGCGGCAGAGAATCTAGTACTACAAAAGCTTTTGGGATCATGTATTCTGGTAATTTTTCTTTTAAGAATTTACGTAGTAGTGACAAGAAATTTTGCGTCTCTATATTGGGAACAATATAAGGCACCAAATACTTATCACCAGATATGTTCTCTTTAACAATTACTACTGCTTTTTGCACACTCTGATGCTGACTCAAAACTGTTTCAATTTCTGACAACTCAATGCGGAATCCACGAATTTTTACTTGATTATCAATACGGTCTAAAAATTCAATATCACCGTCTGGGCGATACCGAGCTAAATCACCCGTCTTGTAAAGTCGCGCTCCCTTTTTATCGTTAAAAGGATTGGGAATGAACTTTTCGGTAGTTAATTCAGGGCGATTAACATAACCTTGCGCCAATCCATCTCCACTTATGTATAATTCCCCAGAAATTCCAATTGGTAAAGGTTGCAAATCTTTATCTAATATATAAATTTGAGTATTAGCAATAGGGCGACCAATAGGCGGTTTTTCACTGATAGTACTAATCTCTGCAACGGTTGACCAAACTGTTGCTTCAGTAGGGCCGTAAGCGTTAAAAAACCGACGCTGAGAGTTACACCAACGTTTTACAATATCATCGGTGCAGGATTCGCCTGCACAAATAATAGTTTGCAATGCCGGAAGTGATTCTGTAGATAAGACTGCTAAGACTGCTGGCGGAAGGGTGACGTGAGTAATAGCTTTTTCGCGCAATAATTTGAGCAAAGATTGTCCGGGTAAAAGAGATTCTTTGTTTGCTAAATAAAGAGTTGCTCCTGTTTGCAGTGCCATGACAATCTCAAAAATTGAGGCATCGAAACTTAATGAGGCGAATTGCAGAATATGGTTACTCGGTTGTAAATTGAAAATTTCAATCTGAGCTTTTGCTAAGTTGGATAATCCTCGATGCTGGAGCAAAACACCTTTAGGTTTTCCTGTTGAACCAGAGGTGTAGATAATATAAGCTAGGTTGTCAGATGTTACGCAGGTGGTTGGGTTTTCTTGACTGTGTTGTGTAATAGTTGCCCAATCTTTATCTATGTAAACTATAGACAAGAGATCCCCCCAACCCTCCTTAAAAAGGGGGGCTAAAGAGCAATGAGTGAGCAAGATTGAAACTTGTGCATCTTCTAGGATGAAGTTAAGACGTTCTTGAGGTAGGCTAGGATCTAAAGGTAGGTATGCTCCACCTGCTTTAAGGATGGCTAACAGGGCAATGATCATCTGTGGCGAACGCTCTACGCAAATACCTACTAAAACATCAGGGACTACCCCCAATTTTTTCAGATAATGTGCAAGTTGATTAGCTTGGATATTTAGTTCCCTGTAGGTTAATTGTTGCTTGTCAAAGACTAGTGCAATCGCATTGGGAGTTTTCTCTACCTGCGCTTCAAATAATTGATGAAAACACTTGTTCTCTGGATAGTCTCGTTTCGTGTCATTCCAATCAATTAATAACTCTTGTCGTTCTTGCACAGTAAGCAAAGACAAATCTGAAATCTGCTGTTCTGGATTGGCAACAATGCTTTCTAGCAGCGTTTGGAAATGTCCCAGCATTCGCGTAATGGTGCTTTGATCAAATAAATCGGTGCTATACACCACTTGTCCTTTCAGAGTTTCCAAGTCTTGCCACACATGGAACTCTAAATCAAACTTTGCAGTTTTGCTGTCGAACTCGAATAGCGAAAGCTTTAACCCAGGTAAGTCTAACGCTTCAATGGGAGTATTTTGAAGGCTAAATACAACCTGAAATAAGGGATGGTGGCTTAAATCTCGCTCTGGGTGAAGTTCCTCCACCAGCTTTTCAAAGGGCAAATCCTGATGGGCATATGCTCCCAAAGTTACCTCTCGCACTCGATTTAATAATTCTCGAAACGTCGGGTTCCCTGAGAAATCTGTACGTAACACCAAGCTATTGACAAAAAAACCAATTAATCCTTCTAGTTCGCTACGATTGCGATTAGCAATAGGTGAACCGACTGCAATATCCTCTTGCTGTGTGTAGCGGTAGAGCAAAGTTTGAAACGCTGCCAGCATTGTCATGAACAAGGTAACGCCTTCTTGGTAACTCAGTGCCTCTAGCGCTTGAGTTAAGGAGTGTGGTAGCTCTAAAAATTGTTTTGCACCCCTGTAGCTAGGAACTGCTGGTCTTAGTCGGTCGGTGGGGAGATTCAATACCGAAATCCTGTTTAATTGCTTTTGCCAATAAACTAACTGGCTTTGTAGGGGGGAAGTGCCGTTTGCTGTCACTTTTTGTAGCCACTCCCGTTGCCATTGAGCGAAATCTGCATATTGAATGGGTAGTTCTGGTAGGAGCGTAGATACGGAGTAGCTAGTCGTCAGACATCGCTTATCCTCTGCCAAGGCTTTGTATAATACCCCCAATTCTTTAATAAGCACTCCAATTGACCAACCATCGGCAACTATGTGATGTAGATTTAGCAGCAGCAGATATTCTGCTTCATCCAGTTGCAGCAGCTTTACTCGTAGTAATGGCCCAGTGGTGAGATTGAAAGGATGTTGAGCCTCTTGGGTTACGATTTGCTGCACTCGGGTGTTGCGTTCTGGGCTGTCGAAATTGCGTAGGTCTATTAAGGGAAGAGGTATGGTTAAGCTAGGTGCAATCGCCTGTACTGGTTGCTGTACCATAACAAATCTAGTACGTAACGTTTCGTGGCGACGTACAATTTCGTTGAATGTCTGCTTTAAAGCAGTGAAGTTGAGGGAACCTGTCAGGTGAAGTGCTGTTGACACGTTGTAAAATGGATTCCCCGGTGCTAATTGGTCGAGAAACCACAATCGCTGCTGGGCGAAAGAAGTGGGAAAAACGAAAACCTCTGCTTCTTCAGAAAAATTAAGTTCTTCATCATCTGTGAGACTGCTGTAAATATACTGGCTCATAAGTTAATGGCAAACAGTTGTGGTGGAATTTGTGGAAACTTTTGGCGTTGCATAATAAAGGGATGGATTGAGGTGATCTACGGCATATGCAACAATGTCCCATAGTTTTCATATCCCGGCAGATAAACTCCCACCCGATGACCCGGTTGGAGGATAGTTTCCAGGTTGTCCAAAACCAGCAAACAACGATGGGTTCGCAACCAGTGCAGTAGGCGTTCTGGGGTCGCCTGGACATCTTATTGGCGGGAGAGAAACGGCACGATATCCCCTAGTAGTTCTTTCAGTTGCGGGGCATTGTCTAGCGATCGCCAGATCATAAACTCAAACTCGTCTTGCAAATCTTGAACCAGTTTAGCAGCTAGGGAAGTTTTGCCAATGCCCCCATCCCCAACATTTTAGTGAAATGGTATGAGCGATCGCGAGTTGGAAGTGTTGCGCCTGATGGAAGTACTCAAAAAATGTCATCATAGTTAAAGTGAAAACATTCTGGAGACAAGACAACGGTTTACGCACGCCCTTTAGCACGGTTAATTGAACAATTGCAACGCCTACCGGGAGTTGGCCCCAAAAGTGCCCAAAGACTGGCTTTGCATATTTTAAAGCGACCAGAAGCAGAAGTAGAAGCTTTGGCGCAAGCTTTAGTTGAGGCAAAAAAACAGATAGGCTTGTGTTCTGTTTGCTTTCACTTATCTGCTGAACCTGTTTGTGAAATTTGCCGCAATGCCAACCGTGACAATAACACTATCTGTGTTGTTGCAGATCCTCGCGATGTGATTGCGCTGGAAAAAACCCGCGAATACAAAGGCAAGTATCACGTTTTGGGCGGGGTGATTTCGCCAATTGATGGAATTGGCCCAGATCAGTTGAATATACTAGCTTTGCAGCGCCGAGTGAGCCAGCAAAAACCTCAAGAAGTAATTCTGGCAATTAGTCCGAGTGTAGAAGGGGAGACAACAACCTTGTATATAGGTCAGCTATTGAAACCATTTACCAAAGTGACGCGGATTGCTTTTGGTTTACCTGTAGGTGGCGATTTAGAGTACGCAGATGAAGTTACTTTGGCGAGGGCGTTGGAAGGACGCCGAGAGTTAGATTAAATTTTGGTGATTTTGCTGGTTAATCATTTTCTTGACTATTGACTGTACATAACATCCGATCGCAAAACGTACTTTCGCCCCTGGATAATAGTAGCGCCCTCATGTACTAGTTCGTGGACAAAACACAAAGCCATACCTGTTACTGGAAGCACAGCTAGATTAGATAAATCTATGTAGTATTCAGGAAGATAAAAGCGGGTTTCGCCGCCTTCAAAGCCTTCATTCAGATAAATCATAAAAGTCAATAAACTTTCCTCACCGTTAGTTCGTCGATAAGAACCATCATGGTGAGGTGCAAACCTCTGACCTGGATCGTAGCGATAGAAACGAAAACGCTCATTCAGCCCAACTGGATGCCATCTACCAATGGTCTTAGGAATATAATTTGACACACGCTGCCATAAATCAAAAGCACGCTCTCGGTCATCCAGAATAACGCGCTGATTATTGCGGATGTCGGGACGCATTTTAAAACCTCGATGGGTAGTAATAGGAGCATCTGTATAGCCGATGTTTTCTGTTAAAGTAATATACTCAGCGCATTCTGCTGGCGAAAGAATATTTTCCAGCGTGAAAATTTGGTTGCGAAGCAAATCTTTCTTGGTCATGGTTAAGCCGATTGAGATTTAAGCCTGATGAGAATGTATTCCTTATAACTCAATACGATTCAGTTGAGCCTAAAATCTAATGAAAAGAAATAGAGTTTTAGCGGTGATTTGACCCTAACAATTCTGTAATTGAGGTGAGTAATTCAGTCGGTTGTACTGGTTTGGCAATGTGTTTCTGAAAACCAGCTGCTAAAACTCGATCGCGATCGCCTTCTCCTGCATAGGCGGTAAGAGCGATCGCCGGAATTTCCCCGCCCTCTTCTTTGGGCATAGCTCTGAGCATCTTAATCAGGCTGTAGCCATCTATTTCTGGCATTCCTAAATCACTGATTAATAAATTAGGTACAGTTTGTGCTAGAATTTTAAGTGCCTCATTTACCGATGCAGCGGCAGTTATTAACGCTCCATTCTGTTGTAGCAAGAAGTGCAAAAACTCCCGTGTGTCAACATCATCATCGACAATTAATACCCGTAGTCCACGGAGAACTGACGAGTTAAATTTATCCCCTGCTCCTGCTGCTTCCCCTGCACCCTCACTTTCCTTCATAATCGGCAGTCTGACAGTAAAAATTGCTCCCTGTCCAATTCCTGGACTGGCTGCTCTTACAGTGCCACCATGCAACTCTACTAAGTGACGAACTATTGCCAATCCTAGCCCCAGTCCGCCAAATTTCCTGGTTGTGCTGCTATCAGCTTGACGAAAATATTCAAATACGTGGGGTAGGAATTCAGGGGAAATACCTTGACCTGTGTCTTTAACTTGAATTAGTGCTGAGGGGGAGATTAATTCACGACTCAATGACAAGCTAACTTCCACTGAACCACGAGAGGGAGTGAACTTAACTGCGTTCGAGAGTAAATTCCCTACAACTTGCTGTAAGCGATTATAATCGCCTAACACTTTGCCAACATTGGGATCGAGCTGTACTTTAATCTGGATAGATTTGGTTTCGGCAATTAGCCGGACTGTTTCTAATGCAGCATCAATTACAGCTACCAGGTTAACAGTGGCAAAAGTCAAGTTCAACTTACCACGAATAATTCGGGAAACATCCAGCAACTCATCAATTAATTGAATCTGCAATTGAGCATTTCTTTCAATGGTTTCCAAAGCCCGATTTGTAGTAGCTTCATCAAATTTGCGGCTTTTGAGTAGCGATGACCACCCTAAAATCGGGTTGAGGGGCGATCGCAATTCGTGAGAGAGAATAGCGAGAAACTCATCTTTATTCCGGTTTGCCTGTTTGAGTTCTTCTGCTTGTTGCCTGAGTGCCTTTTCTAATTGCTTTCTAGGGGTTAAGTCAAGAATAAAACAGATCCAAGATGCGGGATCTCGCTCCACCAAAGCACCACCAATTAGTATGGGAATACGGGAACCATCCTTGCGGATGTATTCTTTTTCAAAAGGAGTAAATAGCCCAACCGTTAAAAGTTGCTCTAGCCCCTGCCGATCGAGAGCATGATATTCAGGTGGAGTGATGTGTTGTCTGCGTATCTTACCCTCTAATAGTTCCTCTCGCGTATAACCTACCATTTCTAAAAAAGCTTCGTTCGCCTCAGTAATGTAATCGGGAGTGGCGAACATAATGCCAATAATGTTGGAATCAACTAAGCGCCTTAATTGAGTTTCGCGGTGGCGCAAATCATTTTCTACCTGTTTCCGTTGGGTAATATCTTGGGTAGTACCCATCATCCGTACTGGCTTACCCTCGGCATCATAAAAGACGCGACCTTTAGCAGCAATCCAATGAATGCTACCATCAGACCAAAGAGTGCGGTATTCGATATCACAGTCAACCTGTTCTTCAAGAGAGCGGGCGATCGCTTCATGAATGCATTGGCGATCTTCTGCATATATACAGTTGAGGAAAATCTCAAAGCTGATTTCGGCTTCTAGGGACAGTCCAAACAGCTGTCTACATTTGTCTGTCCAAATTACCTCGTTGGTGGTGATATTCCAAAACCACATACCCAGTTCAGCAGCATTCGTGGCCAACCGAATCCGTTCTTCACTCTCGCGCAGATTTGTTTCAATTTTTTGACGTTCCCATAGAGCAGCTTGCTGTTCGGTAATATCAGTACTCGCACCAACTACCCTAACTACCTGACCATTTGCATCTCGAACTGCAAACCCCTGGTCTACCACCCACAAATAGCGGCCATCCTGGTGACGCACTCGATATTCGATGCGATAACGGTTTCCATTGGCCATACTAGCCATGAATTGGTCATTAACTCTTTGTTGGTCATCGGGATGGATGCGTTCTTGCCACCACTGGAAAGTAGGTTCCGTTTCTTGTTGTGTGTAGCCAAAAACCTGGGTTAGACCCTGAGTTCTTTCCACAGTATTTCTCCCAATCTCCCAGTCATAGATTAGGCAATTAACCGCCGCCGCTGCTAGCTCAAATCTTTCGTTACTTTGCCGTAGGGAAATTTCTATGTGTCGTCGCTCTGTAATATCAAAAGCAATCCCCAAAAGATATTGCGGCAATCCATCAGCAGTTCTGCTGTGTAAAGTGTCATAGCTACAAAACCAGCGCCACTCTCCATTAGCGTGTCGAATTCGGTATTCAAAGCTGAGGACTTCACCCTGACGAACAGAATTAAATTTTTCCAAATAGCTAGGGAGTCGAGCCAAATCTTCAGCGTGTAGAAGTTGAGTAGATAACTCCTTTCCCATTGCCTGGATTTCTGCTGGTGTATAGCCCCAACCTTGAGCAATTTCGTAATTAACGTAAGCATTTCGCTGTTCAATTAGGTCATAAATGTAGAGTATCCCTGGAAGAGTCCCAGCAACTTGTTGAAACAGACGGTGACTATCCCACAATGCCTGAAATTCATCTGCATCAACTTGTTGAGTATCTTGTTCACAACTACAGTCATCCTGGAACTGGGCGTGCTTAGATGCCGTAATATCTGAAAAAGTTGTCACGATCGCATACAGATTACTTCCTTCAGTTTGAAACAGAGGTTGCGAGGATAACAAGAGCCAGACTAGCTCACCATTTGGCTTATAAAAGCCACACACCACATTTAAGCAAGGTTTACCTGTATTTTGAGTAACGATCGCAGGGTGAGTTTCACTGAGTAAAGGAGAGCCATCTTCATGAATGAATTGCCACTTGGGATCGAGCAAGTTTTGCCCTACAAGCTGTTGTGGGGTCAGTCCCAAAATGCGATCGCTAGCAGCATTGCAAGCCTGAATAGTGCCATCAGGCAACTGAAGCACCATTCCTTCTTCTTGACTGGCTACTAGCGAAGAATTTGCCTTTTTACTAACTTGCCGATGCAGCAGCTTGTGATTAGCCAGCTGGTTGTGGAACTTTTCCGCGTCTGGCATTCTAAAAAGTTAAATAATTTTAGTTAAATAATTTTAAAGTTAATCTAAAATTGAGCGACTCATATTTACATAAATTTTAAGGCAATTTCTTCAAACTTGAGGTACAAGCTGCGATCGCTACTTCTATCACCGAAACAGTGCTGAGTGCTGAGTAACGAGTGCTGAGTAAAAAAAGTAATAATGGCACTGCGCACTCAGCACTCTTAAATCTTATAGACTTAGGGAACCTATGCAGAAAATTAAACTCAGCACTCAAAACTCAGCACTCAGCACTCATCACTCAGCACTCATCACTCAGCACTCAGCACTCAAAACTCAGCACTCAAAACTCAGCACTCAGCACTCAGCACTCATCACTCATCACTCAGCACTCAGCACTCAAAACTCAGCACTCAGCACTCAGCACTCAGCACTCCCAAATCACCCCCCAACATGAATACCAGGTCGTATGTGGGGATTCTTTTCAGCCCGACGCAGTACTTCACGGGTAACTACAGCAATGTCACCTTCGCCAAACAAGATAAAACGCAATAGGTATTGTATGGGATTTCCCTCAGCCCAGCCGAAGTAAGCATGGGGAATCTTACCTGTTTGGTCACGAATGTAAAGTAGTAAAGCTGCGATCGCATTTGGTACTGCTGCACTTTCAGCCCGGAGGATGCGATAATCGCCAACTTGTACCCCTTTTACTTTGATCACATCTGCAAATTCCGAAGCATCGGATACATGAATTTCTAGAAACAGAATTGGAGTGTTGGCTGGAATATGGTTGTCTTCGCGTACCTCTTTCTCTTTCAGAAAATACTCTAGAACATCGCCCGTATTCAACCGATTTGCAATCAGTCGTATTGTTCCCTGGCTATCTTCAGCAAGGAATTGGCTAGCAAGTTCGTCAACTTCAATTCGCTCTGCTCGCAGTTCCGTTGAACGCCAAACACGAGAAACCAGTGAGGTAAAAATGATTGCACCAATGAAAAACCCAGCAATTCTAATGCCTTCTGGTCTTTCAATGATATTGACAATGGTGGTATATACAAATAACAGTGCAATGAGGCCAAAAACGAATCTTGCTCGCTTCTGTCTGTGACGATGGGCTGATAAGGTGACGGCAAAGGCGGCTGAGGTGATCAACACAAGCACACCAGTTGCGTAAGCCCCACCTTGGGCTTCTACATTTGCTTTGAAGATAACTGTGACAACAAAAGCGATCGCTGTGTAGACTAACACCAAAGGCCGCGTTGCCCGTGCCCAATTGGGTGCCATACCATAGCGTGGTAGGTAGCGAGGCACGATATTTAACAGCCCTGCCATTGCAGATGCACCTGCAAACCACAAAATGGAAATAGTACTTAAATCATAAATTGTGCCAAAGCCATCGCCTAAATACAGATGTGCTAAATAAGCAAGGGCGCGTCCGTTGGCTTTGCCCCCCGATGCAAATTCTGCGGTTGGAATCAGTAGAGTGGTTATAAAGCTGGTGGTAAGCAAAAAGAAGCTCATAATCAGAGCAGCAGTGGTGAGCAGCTTGCGTGTATTCCGAATCCGCCCTTTGGGATGCTGCGAAGTGCTGTTACTGCTACCTTTAACCAGAGGCATAACGGTAACACCAGTCTCAAAACCTGATAATCCCAGCGCTAATTTGGGGAAGATGAGGAGAGAGATGCCGATTAGGAGCAAAGGGTTGGAATGGCGAGCAAAAATTGCAGTTTGCCAGTTAGCGATCGCTTCTGTGTGAGTTAATATTTGGTACACACCGACGCCAACGACAATAAAGTTTAACAGCAGATAAGCTGCCACCAAAACTACTGCAATCCCAATGGCTTCTCGGAAACCTCTCAAGAAAACTGCACCTAGTAATGCAACTAATATCAGGGTAATTGCGATCGTCTGATTGTGAAGCCAAATAGGTGTCAGCGGATTTTCGATGATATGGGCTGTGGCATCAGCTGCTGACAAGGTAATGGTAATAATAAAGTCAGTTGCCACAAAACCAAGTAAGCACAGTACAAGTAATTTGCCTTGCCACCAGGGAAGTAAACGCTCTAACATTGCGATCGACCCTTCACCATAAGGGCTTTCGGCAGCAATGCGCCGATAAATTGGCAACGCTCCAAAGAGCGTCAGCAAAACCAGAACCAGGGTAGCTATAGGAGAAAGAGCGCCAGCCGCTAGTGCTGCAATCCCTGGTTGATAGCCAAGGGTCGAGAAATAATCTACACCAGTCAAGCACATCACCTGCCACCAAGGATGCTGGCGATGTGGTTCTTCTTTGCGGTAAGGGCCTTCTTTCTCTCGTCGTCGGTCTTCTTCAAGCAACCAATGGATTAACTGGTTGCCGAGCCGTTTTGTTGAAACAATTGATTTAGTCATCAAATACGGTTGTGTTGCAAAAGTCGGCTTTGTGATTTTTTAAGCCTTCGTGGTTTATTAAAATTTTTAACTACAAAGGCATAGCACTATTATTGTATGTTAAGCATCCTGTCCGATTTACAAAATATATAGTAGCTGTTTGTAGTCGTCTACCATATCAAGATCGGTTGCAGCTTTTGGTATAGGAAGACTCAACACTGTAACCGTATATTTTGGGTTTAACGCTTTCGTATCCTTAGCACCTTCAAGCTGTATTAGTTAAAAAAACGGCGCTGCTAAACAAGGTATGTACGCAATTAACAAATCAGCCCCAAAACAAAAATCGCTTTTAGTTATATGATGTTTGTGTAATTGACCATAAAATAAGCTAACGCGCCTACATATTGCACTATTTTCTGTGTAGACCGTCATTAGTCATTAGTCGTTTGTGTTTACCAAGGACAAAGGACAATTGACTTAGGAAAACCTCACCAGTTGATGTGCAATCTTATTTGCGTAACGGCTTAATTAACCTGCTAATCTATAACTCTATTTGTGTAGCCGCAGATTTTAGTTTGATGGAATTATGGAGATATAGTCGTACACCATATACAGGCAATCTGTTAGGTAGGCTCGTAGCATCACGCGAACCAATCTACACCAACTACATTAATTCAAATGTTTGACAATATCTGCAAATTCTTAGTTGAGAACTTCTCCAGTGACTTCGCTACATGGTTATTAGGCGAATCTATTAATTTAACAGAACTAAGTCCAAAAGAATTATCTCTGGAACCCATTCGGGCTGATGCTCTAATTCTGTTGCAGTCGGAGCAAAGCATATTGCATTTAGAATTTCAAACCCAAGTCGATCCGGAAATTCCTTTTCGGATGATTGACTATCGATTACGAGCATATCGCCGCTTTCCAGATAAAGCAATGCATCAAGTCGTAATTTACCTCAAGCAGACAAATTCAAATTTGGTGCAACAAAATACATTTACAATTACTGGGACACGACATGAATTTGCAGTTATCAGACTTTGGGAACAACCAACTGAAGTATTTTTGAGAACACCTGGACTTTTACCTTTGGCAGTGTTAAGCAATACAATTGATCCAGAAGTTATACTTAATGAAGTGGCACGCGAAATTAACGGTATTACAGAATTAAGAACTCAAAGTAATATTGCTGCTTCTACAGCGATTTTAGCTGGTTTAGTATTAGATAAAGAGGTTATTAAACGAGTTTTGAGGTCAGATATTATGCGCGAGTCAGCGATTTATCAAGACATTCTACAAGAAGGCAAGGCTGAAGGCAAGGCTGAAGGCAAGGCTGAAGGCAAGGCTGAAGGCAAGGCTGAAGGCAAGGCTGAAGCGTTACTTGAAGTGGCAAAAAATCTATTTAGTACTGGTATGTCATTAGAACAGATCGGCAGAGTCACAGGGTTATCAATTGAGCAGTTACAGTATTTACAGGCAAGTGAGTCCAATCAATAAATAATCGGTGCAGTCAACCTGCACCGATTAATAAGTGTCACTCTAATTGAACATCCCATTGTTTCACGCCAATGCTGAAGCTTGGGGTTTGGCAAAAATCATTCTTCCTGCTGTAGTTTGCAAAGCACTGGTAACTACTACTCGCAGTTCACCACCCACATAACTGCTACCTTCTTCAACAACTACCATTGTGCCGTCATCTAAGTAGCCAATGCCTTGACTGGGTTCTTTGCCTTCCTTGAGGATTTTTAAATCCAGGTTGTCGCCAGGTAAATAACTGGGGCGGACGGCATTCACTAAATCATTCACATTCAAAACAGGTACTTTCTGAACACTGGCAACTTTAGACAAGTTGTAGTCGTTGGTTAGCAGTGTGCCGCTGATTTCTTGGGCGAAGCGTACTAACTTGGCATCCACTGTGGGAATATCTTCGTAGTCAACTGTATTAATCAGGATGCGATCGGGATAATCTTCCTTAATACGGTTGAGAATTTCTAGTCCTCTCCTTCCCCGCACCCGCTTTTGGTCTTTGCTAGCATCTGCTACTTGTTGAAGTTCTTGCAAGACAAACTGTGGTACGAGAATTTGCCCTTCTAAAAACCCTGTTTCTAGTAAGGCTTCAATACGACCATCAATAATACAGCTAGTATCTAGAACTTTGGTATTGGCTGGTTTTAATGTTCCTTCCACTACCATCGATTCAACGGTGTTGGGATTAATGAATCGCAATAAGCCTCGCCCGTGGGTGTCTGCCAAATTCATGCCAGTGACGGAGAGGATAATACTACCGACAACTGCCACCAATGGCTTAATAAATCCAAAATCTGCCGGGATCGGAAGCAAAAATAGTGGGGCTAGCATCAAGTTGGCTAGTAATAGCCCAATCACTAAGCCAATGGCACGAGTTAAGATCATTTCCAGAGGCATTTCTTTGACTTGTGATTCCAGGCGACGATATGTCGTCTGGAAACTCAGCCCGATCGCACCACCAATAATAGCGGCAAAGACGGCAACAACTAAGCGTAAAGCTTCTAGATTCGTTACCTGATCTAGCGCCCCATTGGGTAGTAGTTCAATGCTGTAGAACCCTATTCCCGACGCTGCTAAGATAAATGAGAAAATAATAATGGCGTCAAGCATGGTTGTCTTGTTTTCCTGCAACTGTGTTAACCGATAAAGTTAAGTATTTTTTATTTCATCGGTAAGATAAACTGATCGATATTGATTTACACTAAGGGTTTAGGCTAACAATATCTGCAATTATTATAACTAAAGGCTTTTATCTTAATATTTTTCATTGTTTTGTTGTAAAAAGACAAAAACTTGTAAATAAACTACTCATTTTCTAAGAATTCAGAATCCAGAATCCAGAAGTCAGAATTAAGAAGACTTTGATACCCAAAGTTAATAATTTTAAGAAAATCAAGAAGTTATTGCACGCTTGCTTTTACGATTATTCTGGCTCCTGATTCCTGACTCCTGAATTCTTTCCTCATTTTCATTGTCTCTAATTAGCAGTTGTGTTAACTTAAAAATTTTCTCAAAATGAGTAAAAAATTTAGTATTTCGGGAATTGCGAGTTCTGCTTATGTGCATATTCCCTTTTGCAGGCGGCGATGTTTTTATTGTGATTTCCCGGTGTCTGTTGTGGGCGATCGCTTGCGGGGCGAAACATCTGGTACTATCTCCCAATATGTTGAGGTGCTATGTCAAGAAATTGCCATTACACCAGCATTTGGTCAACCCCTAAAGACAATTTTCTTCGGTGGTGGTACTCCTTCGTTGCTCTCAATAGAGCAGCTACAACGGATACTGACAGAGCTACAAAAACATTTTGGGATTGCGTCTGGGGCAGAGATTTCTATGGAAATTGACCCAGGCACCTTTGATTTAGCCCATATAGCAGGCTATCGCAGTGCAGGCGTGAACCGGGTAAGTTTGGGCGTACAAGCCTTTCAAGAAGAATTATTGCAAAGGGCGGGGCGATCGCACTCAGTTGAAGATATTTTTGCAGCTGTGGAACTAATCCACCAAGTCGAGATTCCCGTATTTAGCTTAGACTTAATTTCTGGATTGCCGCATCAGTCTTTAGATCAATGGCAGGATTCCTTAGAAAAGACGGTGGCGATCGCACCCACTCACATTTCCATTTACGATCTCACCATCGAGCCAGGTACAGCCTTTGGTCGTTATTACAAACCTGGCGATACTCCTTTGCCTACGGATGAAGCCACAGTCAAAATGTACCAGATGGGTCAGCAGGTTTTAACTAGTGCAGGTTATGAGCATTATGAAATTTCTAATTATGCTCAACCTGGCCATCAATGTCGGCATAATCGAGTGTATTGGGAAAACCGCCCTTATTATGGCTTCGGTATGGGTGCGGCGAGTTATGTTGAGGGGAAGCGGTTCACTCGTTTGCGTAAAACTAAAGAGTATTACCAGTGGGTACAAGCTGGCGCTGTCATTGATTGTAATGTGACTCCCCCAAAGGAAGTATTGTTAGAAACGTTAATGTTGGGGTTGCGTTTGGCAGAGGGTTTGAGTTTGGCAGCGTTGGGGGAAGTATTTGGGGAAGAGAAGGTGGAGGAAATTTGCAAGTGTTTGCAATTGTATTTTGAGAAAGGTTGGGTGGAAATTGTAAAGGGAAGATTGCGTTTGGTTGATCCCCAAGGGTTTTTATTTTCTAATGTGGTATTGGCGGAATTGTTTGAGAAGTTGGGGTGATGAACTGCTTATGCAAAAAAATAAAGTTAAAAAAGCTGTGATTCCGGTAGCTGGTTTCGGTACTCGTTTGTTTCCAGCTACCAAAGTTGTCAAAAAAGAACTTTTCCCAATTATCGATCGAGATGGTAGGGCAAAACCTGTGATTCTTGCAATTATTGAAGAGGCAATTAGTGCTGGAATTACAGAAGTGGGGATTGTGGTGCAGCCAGATGACAAAGAAATATTTGCAGATTTCTTGAAAAAACCACCTAAAAAAGAACTTTTAGAAAAACTTTCACCACAAAATCAAGAATATAGCCGATATCTTGAAGATTTAGGTAGCAGAATTACCATTTTGTTACAAGAGGAACAATTAGGCTATGGTCATGCGGTATTTTGTGCCAAGGATTGGGTACAAAATGAGCCATTTTTGCTCATGTTGGGCGACCACATTTATGCATCTGACATTGAAAAATCTTGTGCTAGCCAAGTTTTAGATGTTTACGAACAAGTTAATCAAAATGTTGTTAGCTTAACTACAATGCCAGCAGAAATTATTCATAAAGCTGGGTGTATCACAGGAGTTTGGCAAGAGTTAAACTCGATTTTGTCAGTTACCCAACTCTATGAAAAACCTACTATTGAGTATGCACAACAGCATTTACGTGTAGAGGGAATGTCAGAAAATGAGTTTTTAGGTATATTTGGCTTATATTTACTAACGCCGAAAATTTTTGACTTTTTAGCAGAACATATCAACCAAAATTTCCGAGAACGAGGTGAATTTCAGTTAACATCTTGCCTTGAAAAATTGCGTCAGGAAGAGGGAATGACAGGATATGTTGTTAAAGGCAAGTGTTTTGATACAGGTTTGCCAGATGCTTATCGTCAGACAATGATTGATTTTAGAAAAATATAGATTAATCTTTAGTTCAATTCGTTTGTCTGCAAGGATCTCACTTTTTAAGATGATTTAAGCAGACTGTAATCCATTGAAGTAAACAGAGTGATGAGCAAAAACTTGAGGCGTCTTAAAACTATACCGTTTAGTTTGCCCTGGTGGCAACCTCCTTTTTTGTTCAAGCAGTTTTCAGGTAGATGAGTTACAAAATGCCAAACTCAAAATCAGACACAAAGAATTTCTACTTCCTTCCTACTGCCTCTTTAAAAAACTACCTCAAAACTAGCGGTAGTTAGAGCAGGGAAAGAGATAGCATCCAATTGTGCAAATTTACCCCCAGAATTAATCTCAGCAAAATCATCTGCCGAACCATTAGGATTATAAAAGAGACTACCATTTGCGCTATTATAAACAATCACCGCACTACTACTAGCAGCTAAAGTATCGTTCGTAACGGTGGCAAAGTCTGCGGAATTTAATTGAGTCGGGAAGACTGAGTTACTTAGAGCTGTAAAGGTAGATTTGGATAGTTGGATATTGTCTTGCTCAGGAGTGAAGTCACTAATAGTATCAACTCCGAGTTCCCTAATATTAAACTTTGATCCTGTTGCAAATGCAAACTTATCTGAACCAAGGCCTCCTTCTAGTAAGTCGTCCCCACTATCTCCCTGTAGGTAATCGTTGCCTTGATTCCCGCTCAGAATATCTTTGCCACTACTGCCAAAAAGAGTATCATTACCTCTGCCCCCTAGGAGGTTGTCGTCATCACTACCCCCATCTATGATGTCTGCACCCGCTCCACCAAAAAGGATGTCAAAACCTGCCCCCCCATCAATGTAATGATTACCAACAACACCAGAAAGCGAAATACTGTCATCACCATCCTCAGCAAAAATAACTTTATCGCCAGCCGAAAAATCCGCTCTACTAAAGGTATCGTCCCCCTTGGTTGTAGTGACATCAGTACTGATCGCATTTGTGGCTCGAGCAACTGCCTCTTTTATGAGATCAGCAAGATTCTCACTTTCAGAACCAAGAGTCAGTACACTACCTCGACCAAGCTGGGTAACTAGCGTCTCGTAATCGGCTGCAACATCACTCGTAGTTAGAAAAATTGGAATAATGTTATTTGCTTCTAGCGCAGTTTTTACTTGTCCGATCTGTGGATAATCTTCAAAAGCATCAGCTATCCCATCTCCATTATTGGCAATAGTATCACTGGGAATAACTGCTGCGCGATCGCCGGCAACATGATAAATACTATCGGTGGCTATTATCACAACACGAAATGAACCTACTCTGTAACCAAGACTGGCACTATCTAAAGCTGCGAACAAGAGTGCAAATAATTGTGATTCTGACCCATCATTGCCACCAAAAGCTTGAAAGTCAAAGATTTTGTCTTTAATTGTTGTGACATTATTTGTCAAAGCGACTTCTGTTTGATATACATAGTCAGCGTAACCTCCAAAAGGCGCAAGTGGCTTATCCTTGAAAGAGGCCATACCAAATTTCAGGTCATTACCAAATATCTTTGCTAACGTCGGGTTGGTTAAGTGATTTACCGTCGCAGGAAGTACAGCTTTAAGCTGGATTAAATTCTCATCAGATGACGATGTTAAGTCTTGCAGCAGAACAATATCAGATACTAAACTCACAGTTTTTCCTTCTGACTATTTTTATTAATGGGTTGTATTTGGAAAGTGCCTGAATGCTATTTCAGCTTGATATTAGCAGGGTTAATTGATTTAAGATAGTACTTAAATTGAAGAAAATATAATCTCTTTCAAAAAATATTTGCTGTGTCCTGACTCCTGCCTCTACCCTACTAATACCAATTTAATATGAAGCTGCATAGAAAAGAGCTTCTAGGATAAAGTTAT